>JANOGJ010000652.1:0-5443 GCA_031405995.1 Acidobacteriota bacterium | reverse complement strand
CGGTGCTCCTCGGCGAGTACGCGCTGTTCTGGGACAACCCCGAGCTCATCAACACGTACGTCGACCGCATGAGCAAGGTCACCGCGGCGGACGTCCAGCGCGTGGCGAGGCAGTTCCTGGTGCCCACGACGCGCTCGGTCGTGATCACGAATCCCAAGGCGGCGTCTGAATCGAAGGAGCGTCAGTAATGGCCACCAGACGAACACTCGTCGTCGCCTCCGCGGTCGCGGTGATCGCGGCCGGAACCCTGGTGCGCGCCGGGTCGCAGGGATCGCAGCCGGGCGCGGTGGTCATGAAGGGCCGCGCGCCCGTGTCGACCGAGGTGCTGAAGGTGAAGCTGCCCCGGCCGGCCGAGGCGGACCTGCCGAACGGACTTCACCTGATGGTGCTCGAGGATCGCCGGGTGCCGCTCGTGTCGTTCCAACTCCAGATGCTGGGCGCCGGCGGGTACTTCGATCCGGCGGATCTGGCCGGTCTGGCGAGCATGACGGCGACGATGATGCGCGAGGGCACGACGAGCCGCACCACGCTGCAGATCGCCGAGACGCTCGAGACGAAGGCGGCCACGGTGAACGTCGGCGCGGGCCTGTCGTCGCTCGGCGCGACGGTGTCGGGCTCGAGTCTGACCGAGCAGTTCGCCGAGATGTTTGCGCTCGCCGCCGACGTGCTCCTGCGCCCGACATTCCCGCAGGAGGAGTTCGACCGCTACAAGACGCGGACCCGCGCCGGCCTGGTTCAGCAGCGGGCGCAGTCGGGATTCCTCGCGAACGAGTTGTATTCGCGCGTGCTCTTCGGCACGCACCCGGCCGGGCGCTCGTCAATGACGGCCGAGGTGCTCGACCGCGCCACACGCGATGCGCTCGTCGCGTTCCACAAGTCGCGCTACGTGCCCGACCACGCGGTGCTCGCGATCGCCGGCGACATCTCGATGGCGGAGGCCCGCAAGGTGATCGACGCCCAGCTCGCGGGATGGCAGAAAGCCGGTACGGCTGCGCCAACCACCTCGGACCCGGCCATGCCGCCGGCCGGCCAGGTGCACTTCGTCGCGCGCCCGAACTCCGTGCAGACGACGCTGTGGGTCGCCTCGCCGGCCATTACCCGCACCAGCGCGGACTACGACATCGTGTCCGTGATGAACGCGGTGATTGGCGGCGGACCGACCGGGCGGTTGTTCACGCACCTGCGTGAGGAGAAGGGCTACACCTACGGCGCGTACAGCAACGTCTCCGCCGCGCAGTACCGCGGGACCTGGCTGGCCACCATGGACGTGCGCACGGAGGTGACCGATCCGGCGCTGACAGACCTCATGGCCGAGATCACGCGCATGCGCGACGAAGCCGTGCCCACGAAGGAGTTCAACGACAAGAAGCGGGGCATGGTGGCGTCGTTCGCCTTGTCGCTCGAATCGCCGAACGCCGTGCTCGGCAACCACATCACGCGCTGGCTGTACAAGCTGCCGGCCGACTACTGGGACAAATTGCCTGACCGGATCATGGCCGTCACGCAGGCGCAGGTGCAGGAGGCCGCGCGGAAGTACCTCGATCCCGCGCGCCTGCACATCGTCACCGTGGGCGACGCGACGAAGATCGCCGAGATCCTGAAGAAGTTCGGCGCCGTCGCGACGTACGACACGAACGGCAAGATGATTAAATAGACCGCGTGACGCCCGCCGACGATCGACGCGCGGTCCACGAGGAATTCCGCCGCATTGACGGCGCCTTCCACGCGGGCGACGAGGCTGCGCTCCGCGCCGCGCTCGGGAAGCCAGGCGATTTTCCCAACACGCCGCTGCCGATCGCGTCGTTCGGACCCGCGGGCAGCTGTCTCGAGTACGCGATCTATCACAGCCCGGCGCCGTTCATCCGACGGCTGCTCGAGCTGGGCGCCGACCCCAACCCGGCGGCGGACGTGCACGCCGGTTTTCCTCCGCTCATCGCGGCGCTCTCGAAGGTGAAGGCCGCGCCGGGATCGCCGGCGCGTCCGGACGTCGCCGATATCCTGAAGTGGCTGCTCGCCGCCGGCGCCGATCCGAACCAGCGCGGTGTCAACGACTGGACGCCCCTGCACATGGCGGTGGCGCAACAGAGCGCGGCGGCGATCCGGATTCTCCTCGACGGCGGCGCCGACGCCTCGCTCCGCACGCGTGTTGACGACTGTCTGACCGCGCGCGAGGAGGCCGAACAGGCCGGCCTGCGGGAGATCGCGGACCTCATCGGCGCGCACCAGGCCAGGCGGGAGGGCGCACAGTGACGCATCAACGCAGGTGTCTCGCCGCCGTGGCGATCGCATGGGTGGCAATGACGCCGGCGCCGGCGGCGCAATCGGCGCTCTCGGCGCAGGAGCGCGCGATGGCTGCGTACATCGACGCGCAGGCGAACGATGCGATCGCGCTGCTCGAGCGCGCGGTCAACATCAACAGCGGCACGCTCAACCTCGAGGGCGTGCGCCAGGTCGGCGCGCTGTTCCGGGCCGAGCTCGACGCGCTCGGGTTCAAGACGGACTGGGTCGACGGCGCGTCTTGGCAGCGGGCGGGCCATCTCGTCGCCACGCGCGCGGGGGTCGGGCCGAAGGTGCTCTTGATTGGCCACCTCGACACGGTCTTCGAGCGCGACAGCCCGTTCCAGACGTTCGAGCGCCTGCCTGACGGCCGGCACGCGAAGGGGCCAGGCATCATCGACATGAAAGGCGGCGACGTCGTCTTGATCCTCGCGCTGAAGGCGCTGAGATCCGCCGGACTGCTCGAAGGCATGAACGTCACGGTCGTGATGACGGGCGACGAGGAGGCGCCGGGCCGGCCGCTCGCGCGCGCGCGTGAAGCGCTGGTAGCGGCGGCGAAGGGAGCGGCGGCCGCGATCGCCTTCGAGGACGGCGACGGCGACCCGACGCACGCGGTCGTCGCGCGGCGAGGCACCACGGCGTGGCAGCTCACCGTCACCGGCACGACCGGTCATTCGTCGCAAGTCTTCGGCGCGGATCTCGGCGTCGGCGCGATCTTCGAGGCCGCGCGCATCGTGAACGCATTTCGGGAGCGCATGGCGGGGGAGCCGCACCTCACGTTCAATCCCGGCGCGATCGTGGGTGGCACGACGGCCGACTTCGATGTGTCCCAGTCGCGCGGATCGGCGTTCGGCAAGACGAACGTCATCGCGGCGAAGGTGATCGTCACCGGCGACCTGCGCGCGCTGACGGTCGCCCAGTTCGAGAAGGCGAAGGCGACCATGCGCGCCATCGTGGCCCAGTCGCTGCCGCGGACGCAGGCGGAGATCACGTTCGACGAAGGCTATCCGCCGCTTGCGCCGACGGCGGGCAACGAGCGCCTGCTCGTTCTGTACGATCGCGCCAGCCAGGATCTGGGACTCGGGCGCGTCGAGGCGGTGTCGCCCGACCGCGCCGGCGCCGCCGATGTGGCGTTCATCGCGGGCGAGGTGCCGATGATTCTTGACGCGGTCGGCCTCAAGGGCCGGGACGATCACTCGCCCGGCGAGACAGCCGATCTCGCGACGCTGGCGATTCAGGCGAAGCGAGCGGCAGTCACGATCGCGCGTCTGGCGAAGGGCGGGCGGTAGTGGCCGGTGCGGCGCGTCGTAGGGCGGTTCGGGTCGTGAACCGCCGCAAGGATCGCGGCCAGGAAGATCTCCAAGTCATCCCCGGCGTGGGTCCCAGCATCGCCGGCGACCTCCGTCAGATCGGCATCGAGCGCGTCACCGACCTTCGCGGCCGCGACCCCGAGCAACTGTACGCGCAGAGCAACCGCGCGCGCGGCATGGTGCAGGATCGCTGTCTGCTCTACGTGTTTCGATGCGCGGTGTACTTCGCCTCGACGGCTCGGCCGAAGCCTGCCCTGCTCAAGTGGTGGGCGTGGAAGGACCGGCGGCGGGGCGGCCTTAAAGCCCGCCGCCTCCGACCGTACGTCAGTTCGAGGGCGTTCCGGGATTAGGCGGGCGGCACCGCGCACGCTGATCTCACGTTGGGGGTTTCGCCCTTGACTCCGAGCCGGCCTGTCGTTCCATCACTTGCGTTTCCAGTCGGTCGGCCCGGTCATTGAGTCTGCGAGATACAGCATAGATGATGACAACGATGGCTAGCGCAAGGAGAACGGCAACAGCTGCGGACAGCTGACCTGCTCCCCAAGTGTGATCCAGGGATTATGTGACTCCGGCCGCAATGAGAGCCTGGTCTTGATCTTGCGGGTGAGCCGGCCCAGCCGGCGAACCCGCCAACGACGTCACAAATGCCTCCGGCGTGAGGTACTTCAAGGAGCTGTCTGGGCGGACCGTATTGAAGTCCACGCGGAACGCCTCGCCCAAGACCTGCGCCTCGCGGATCGACGCGAACCAGTGCTCGTTCAGGAATTCGTCCCGCACCTTGCCGTTGAAGCTCTCGATGTGCGCATTCTGGATCGGCTTGCCCGGATCGATGAAGATCAATTGCACGCCGTGTCGGTACGCCCACGCATCAAGCGCCTTGCTGATGACCTCCGGTCCGTTGTCGACGCGGAGGTACGTCGGATAGCCGCGGACCTGGGCCACCGTCTCGAGCACTCGAATGACCCGCAGCGCGGGTAACGAGAAATCGAACTCCAGGGCCAGCGCTTCACGCGAGAACAGATCCTCGAGGGTGAAGACCCGGAACGCGCGCTCGGTCGCCAGCCAGTCGTTGAGAAAGTCCATCGACCACCACTGGTTGCACTGCGTCGGGACCACCGCCGGCTGCGGCGGCCGCGCGACGCTGCGGAGCTTCTTGTTCCGGTGTCGCAGCGTGAGTCCGGCCGCCCGATAGACGCGATACACGCGTTTCAGATTCACCGCCATCCCCGCCCGCTTCACCAAGATCGCCAACCGTCGATAGCCCCAGCGCCGCCGGAGGGCCGCGAAGGCGACGAGGCGCTCGCGCAACGCGTCATCGGACGGCCGTCGCGGTCGATACCGCACCATGGATCGCGAGGCCGCGACCAGTCCGCAACTCCGCCGCTCGCTGAGGCCGTGCGCGTCGCCCGCCTGGCGCACGGCCTCGCGCCGCGCCGCGGGCGTTACCATTTTCGGCCCAGCAGGTCCTTCAACACCTGCTTGTCGAGCGTCAGCTCGGCCACCGCCTGCTTCAGCCGGGCGATTCTCGTCCTCGAGGTGCCGCAGCCGCTTCGCCTCATCCACCTTCAGGCCCCCGTACTTGGCCTTCCAGCGGTAGTAGGTTTGTTTGTTGATGCCGTGGGCGCGGCAGAGCTCCTCGACCTTGCGACCCGCCTCGCCCTCGTGCAGGATCCCGACGATCTGCTCGTCTGTGAATCGACTCCGTCGCATCGGCTTCCTCCTTCGGAAGCGGCGCGGAGTCACATTATGGCTGGATCAACTTTCGGGGAGCAGGTCAGCGCTTGCGTGGTTGTCTGGCCAACGGTCCGCCTACGGCCGCTTATCGGCTGGCAGCTTCGAAATAGGACGCCCAGACC
>JANOGJ010000646.1:0-2943 GCA_031405995.1 Acidobacteriota bacterium | reverse complement strand
TGCTCGCGGATCACTTCGCCGGCACGCTGCCGGGCCTCATCGGCCCCGATCGCATCTGGTCGTACGCCTGGGTGGACGACGTGGCGGCGGCGCACGTTAGGGCTTTGGAGCACGTGAGTCCCGCGCCGGCCTACGAGCTCGGCGGCGAAAACGTGCCGCAGATCCGACCATTCGAGATCGCGCGTGAGCTTCGCGGCACACGCCTGCCTCGCCGCCTGCCCTACTGGCTCTCGAGCCTGGTCGGCCGCGTCGAGGTGGCCCGCGCACGGGTGACGGGACGCATGCCCCAGCTCACGCCGGGGACGGTGGACATCTTCCGGCACGACTGGCCCGTCGCCTCCGCCGATGCCGCCCGCGACCTCGGCTTCGTCGTCAAACCGGTTGCCGAGGGTGTCGCGGCCACGATCGCGGACCTCGAACGGCGATGAGGCGATCTACGTAAGATGTCGTAGAGCACGTCGCTAACCCAGACAAGCCCCCCCCGTCTAATGAACCAGATGCATCTCGACGACGCGGCTGCCGTCGCGAAAGCGAAGGGCGGCGACGAGGATGCGTTTCGCGTGCTCGTAGAGCGGCATAGCCGCAACATCTACCGGCTGGCCTACCGGATGACGGGCCGGCCCGAGGACGCCGAAGACGTCGTGCAGGAAACGTTCGTGCGCGCGTACCGGCAGATCGCTCGATTCGAGGCGCGATCGAACTTCGCGACGTGGCTGTATCGCATCGGGTTCAACTGCTCGATTGATTACATGCGCGCGAGGCCGCATCGGGAATCGGGCGAGTCGCACGAGGTGCTCGACGCGCGGGCAGCACCAACCACGGGGCCATCAATGGACGACCTGGTTTTTGCGGGCGAGATTGGGACGCGCGTGCAGGCCGCCCTCGAAGGCCTCAGCGCGCAGGAGCGGGCGGCGTTCCTGATGCGGCACCATCACGGATGCTCGATCGAGGAGATTTGCGGCGCGCTGGATCTGAAGTCGAACGCGGCGAAGCACTCGATCTTCAGGGCGGTGAAAAAAATGCGCGTCGCGCTCCGGCCGCTCATGAGCCAGCGGGGTACCGAGACAAGAGTGTTGAGCGCGAAGTTTTGAGTTCTACGTTTTGAATTCTGAGTTTCTTATGACTCATCCGTCCGACGACGATCTGATTCTCCGGTTCTACGGCGAGCACGCGCCGGCCGAACGGTCGCGCATCGACGCGCACCTCGCCGTGTGTCCGACCTGCCAGGCCGCCTGGGACGAGATCGGGGAGACGTTGAGGCTCGTGGACGTCGCGACGGTGCCGGAACCGCCGGACGGATTCGAGCGGGTGATGTGGGCGCGGGTGGCGCGGGCGCTGCCGCCGCCGCGGCGCGTCTGGACGCTGCGCGCGCTCATGCCGGCGGCGTCGCTCGCGGCCGTAGTGCTGGTTGTGGTCCTGGGCACGCGATCGTGGCGGGAGACGCCGGTCCCGCCCCCCGCAGCGACAGACGTGTCGACAGAAGCCGACGCGAATGAAACGCGCGAGCGGGCGTTGTTCGCGGCCCTCGGTGGACACTTCGACCAGGCCGAGCTGCTGCTCGTCGAGTTGATGAACGCGCCCGAGCGCGGCGGCGACTTCGGGTTCGAGCAGTCGACCGCCAGCGACCTGGTGGCCTCCGGTCGGCTGTATCGGGCGACGGCGGAACAGACCGGGCATCGGGCGCTCGCGGCGATGCTCGAGGACCTCGAGCCCGTGCTGGTGGAAGTGGCGCGAGGGCCGGCGCAAGTGAATCGCGCGACCGTGCGGTCGCTGCGGGAACGGATTGACGACGAGGGCTTGCTGTTCAAGGTGCGGGCGGTCTCGACAGACGAGCGCGACCGCTGACACCATTTTCAAGCGACGAGACGAGGGACAACGTTATGAGACGACTGGCGATGTTCGTGGTGATGCTTGGGTTTGCAGCGACAGCAGCGGCGCAGACGCCGCCGCCCCGGCCGGTGCCGGCGCCGGCGCCTCCGGTTCCGGCAACCCCTCCAGGGGTTTCGACGCCGCGCCCGGTGCTGGCCCCGATGGCGGTCATCGAGCCGTGGGTGATCAACGACGCGCTCCGCGCGGCCGAATACTCGCGGATCGACGCCACGGCGGCGCGTGAAGCCGCGGCGCAGGCGCGCGAGGCCTGGGACCACGCGCGCGCGATGACGCCGATGGCGATCTGGAATCCCGACGACAACCACTTTGACTACCAGATGAGCATGGTCAGCGGATCGCCGTCCGACGGTTCCTACAGCAGCTGCCTGTCCTACATCTCGTCGCGCAAGTACGAAGAGGCGATCGTGCGGTGTGACCGTGTCATCGGCCAGAAGGGCACGCGCGCGGACGCCGCGCTCTACTGGAAGGCCTACGCGCAGTACCGCGTGCGCAAGAACGACGACGCGCTCGCCTCGATCGCCCAGTTGCGCAGGGAGTACGGCCAGAGCCGGTACTTGAACGACGCCAAGGTGCTCGAGAACGACGTGCGCCGCGTGGATCCGGCTAACGTGACCGACGACGACCTCAAGCTGCTCGCGATTCAGGCGATGCAGCACGCCGAACCGGAGCGAGCGATCCCGCTGCTCGAAGGCGTCCTGAACGCGACGAACTCGCTGGCGGTGAAGCGCCGGGCGCTCTACGTGCTCGCGCAGAGCACCCAGCCGCGCGCGCATCAGATTCTCCTCAACTTCGCGAAGGGTCAGGGCAACCCGGACCTGCAGCTTGAAGCCATCCGGTACATCCAGAACGGCAAGGACCGGCAGACGACGAGTACGGAACTGCGCCAGATCTACGAGTCCACTCAGGACCTGACGGTGCGGCGCGCCATCATCGACGCGTACACCAACACCTGGAACCGGTCGGAGCTCTTCACCATCGCCTCGACGGGCACCGCCCCGCTGGCGCTGCGCAGCCAGGCCATCAGCGGCTTGACGAACGTGGCGGCGCCGGCGG
>JANOGJ010000642.1:0-1782 GCA_031405995.1 Acidobacteriota bacterium | reverse complement strand
CTCGGGCGCGTGGCCCCCAGGCCCTCGTTCGCGGTGTCTGCCTGACGTCGGGCAAAGGACCTCAAGCCCGGCCACCCCGGGGACCGATGCCTGCCAGGATCGGAGGATCCCCATCGTGAAGAGCTTTCTCGTCTGGACATTCCTGTTCCTCGGCTTCGTCGCCATGGTCGGCGCTTTTTCGACCTGGTTCCCGGGCACGAACCCGCCCGTGCTGCGCAACGCGCCGGACGAGACGGCGGACATCGTCGAGAACCTGAAGCGTCACATCGAGTACCTGTCGCAGGACCTGGGCGCGCGCGACAAGCCCAACGTGGTCGACGACGCCGGCCGGTACGTGGCCGCGAAGCTCGGCACGTTCGGGCCGGACGTCAAGCAGATCGACGGTGCCAGCGGCAAGACGCTCGTGGTCGAGGTCCCCGGCACGCGCTACGCGCGCGAGGTCGTCCTGGTCTGCTCGCACTACGACGGGCCGCGCGGCTCGCCCGGCGCGGATTCCGGCGCGTCCGGCGCGGCGGCGGTGATCGAGATCGCGCGCTCGCTGGCGCCGACGTCCCACGAGCGCTCGCTGCGCTTCGTGCTCTTCCCCGACGGCGCCTCGCGCGGCTGCAAGCCGGACTCGGCGGCGACGAGCTACGCCAAGGAGTGCGTCACGAAGGGCGAGTCGATCACGGCCGTCGTGTACGTCGACTCGGTCGGGCTCTTCGCGGACAAGGACACGCAGACGTACCCGTTCCCGCTCATGCTGGCCTACCCCGGCAAGGCCGACTTCATCGGCATCTTCGGCGGCTACGGCTGCCGCGACCTCACGGCGCAGATGACCGAGTTCATGCGCCGCTACGCCGGCATGCCGGTCCAGGGCCTCGTGCTGCCGCAGTTCTGCCCGGGATCGGGCTTCTCGCCGCACGCCGCATTCTGGAACGAAGGGTTCCCGGCGGCGGTCGTCACCGACACGGGGACGTACCGCAGCCCGCTGTGGGGCACCGCGTCCGACACGCACGACCGCCTCGACTACCAGCGCATGGCGCGCGTCGTCGTGGGCCTCACGCGGTCGATGGGGCAGCTCGTCAAGAAGGTCGCGACGTCGATTTGACGGCGAGGCGGGGCGGAAAAACCGACCCGAGCCCCCGCGCGTCACAGCACGGGTGGTGCCGCGCGGCCTGACGGCGCGTCACAGCCCTGGTGGTGCCGCGCCTGACGGCGCGTCAACCGCCCAGGTTCTTGGCCGCGAAATCCCAGTTCGCCAGCTTGTCCAGGAACGTCGCCACGTAGTCCGGCCGGCGGTTCTGGTAGTCGAGGTAGTAGGCGTGCTCCCACACGTCGCAGGTCAGGAGCGGCTTCGCCGCGCCGGTCAGCGGCGTCTCGGCGTTCGGCGTCTTGATCACCTTGAGCTTGCCGCCCTCCTGGACGAGCCAGGCCCAGCCGCTGCCGAACTGCGTCTTCGCGGCGTCGGCGAACTGCGTCTTGAAGGCGTCGAACGAGCCGAAATCGATCGTGATGCGCTCGAGCAGCTTGCCCGTCGCCGGGCCGCCGCCGCCCGGCCGCATCGAGTTCCAGAAGAACGTGTGGTTCCAGATCTGCGCCGAGTTGTTGAAGATCCCCTGCGTGGCGGGATCCTTGAAGGAAGCTCTCACGACCTCCTCGAGCGACAGCTTCTCCCAGGGCTTGCCCTTGGTCAGGTTGTTCAGGTTGTCCACGTAGGCCTTGTGGTGCTTGCCGTAGTGGAACGAGATCGTCTGCGCGCTCACGAAGGGAGCCAGCGCGTCGTCCTTCCAGGGCAGCGGG
>JANOGJ010000573.1:0-3313 GCA_031405995.1 Acidobacteriota bacterium | reverse complement strand
AGGTCCATCCGGATTCGTGCTGGCCGCCGCGTTGAGCTTCCACACCCCGCTCAACTGCGCCGCGTCCGACTGCCCCGCCGACATCGTCGGCGTGCCCCAGACGAGAAACACCGCGATCGCTATTACGCCAACAACAAGTCTTGCCACCCGGCTGCCCATGTCCACGCCTCCGTCAACTCTAACGTTGCACTCGATCGTACACACGATTGACGCCCACCACCGGCGCGTTCGTCGCCTTCGCCGGATCGCCGATGCGAATGATCACGAAGAGGCGGCTGGCGTCGTCGCTCACAAAGTACGTCTCCGTCATCCTGAATTGGTTGACGGCCTCAATCTCTTTCTTGAGCCGAGGGCCCTCCCAAGAGGCCTTCGCCTCGAACACCGCGCTGCCCAGTTGGTATTTTCTTTTCTTACCGTCGGTCGGGTAGGTGCGCGCGCGATCGAGGTCATCGGCGATCGTGATCGCGCCGGTCGAGGCCGTGATCGTCAGCCGCTCAGGCACTTCGAGCAGGTCGCGAGCCGCCGATCGCACCCAGGCCGCCGCCCAGCCGCGAAAGGCGCCGGTTGGATCGTCGGTCTCCGCGCCACCGGCGGTCGAGCCGGCCGACCGAGTCGGTCCTCGGCCGGTGTTGTCAGGCGGCGGGGTGCTCGGCCGCGCGGCGGCGAGCGATCGCTGCGTCGCGCTCTTGGGATCTTGTTCGGGCTTGCCGGTCGCGGCGTTCGTGCTTTCAGCCGGGTTGTAGTCCCACTGACCGGCAAACTGGTCGGGTTTGGGCGCGCCGGCCGCAGCGGCCACGGGCGCCGTGGACTGCCGCGCCGCGGGCGCCGGAGCGCCGACCATCAGGCCGAGCGCAAGACCGCCGCACAGAATCGCGCCGACGGGCGAAGACATGGGTGTCATCTCCGGGGAGCCCGAAGGCCATCATAACTCAGGGCCGGCGGCGGAACGGATAGGCGAGCTGCGCGACCAAGCCGTCGGGCACGTCGTCGCCGACAATGCCGAATTTGTGTGGCTGGCGGCCGGGCGGCATGTAGAACGTCCCGCAGGCGAGATCGATGAACGGGAACAGTCCGGCGAAGTTGCGGTCCAGCCCTTCCTCTTCAGACGTGTGGTGCCACCTGTGGAAGACGGGGCTCGCCACCACGTAGCGGAACGGGCCGTACGACCAGTTGAGATTCGCGTGAAGCAACAGCGCGTAGAAGGTCAGGAACGGCACCGCCGCCCCAAGCGCGCCGGCGTTGAAGCCCATCCAGTAGAGCGGCAGCACCTGGACGACGCGCGCGACCGCATCGTTCACCGGATGGAGCCGCACCGACGACAGCCAGTCCACCGTTTTCGACGAATGGTGGATGGCATGAAACGGCCACAGCCACTTCGCGTGAAAGAGACGATGCGTGCCGTACGCGAGCACGTCCGCGAGCATCAGGATGAGCGGCGCCTGGATCCACAGCGGCAACGACGACGCCCAGGTCTGTCGCGTCGTGAACGCGTTCTGGAAATCGGCGAGCGTCAGGCCCTGCCACGTCGCGATGATCACGAAGACGAGTCCGATCGCCACGCGGGTCATGGCACGCGTCACGAGCGGCGTGAAGAACCAGTAGGTCAGATCGACACGGGTGTCGACCGGGCGTCGGCGCTGGGCCGGCAGCGCCGGCCGCCATCGCTCGATCAGCCAGAACACCGCGGAGAGGATGACGAGACCAATGGCCAGCGAGACCAGGGTCGGTGTGCCCATATCAGGTTAGACCGGACTTATGTGGCGGGCGTCACGCCGTTCTGACCATCGAGCCACGACGCGATGGTCTCGCGCGACCAGCGGTGGTCGTCGTTCAAGTGCACCAGCAGCGCGGCAAGATAGAGGCGCTTGCGGCAGCCGTCGCCGCCGGGACACGGCTTGACGGTGTCGAGACAATCGAAAAACCAGTCGAGGTCGCGCGTGGGATGCTGGCCGCCGGCTTCGTCCGGGAGTCGGTACATCGCCTCGTAGGCCGCGCCGAGCGCGCACGAGGCGCTGTGCCCACTGTAGTAGTCGCCGAAGGCCTGATCGGGCCGGCGCTTCATGCCCGCGCGAATGAATTCGGCCAGCTCGCGTTCACCGTGATGCTGCTTGTTCGGAATGTCGGCGGTCATGCGCACAGTCTAGCAGCACGACGAGCGCCCACACGGGGCACGTCCACATCCGGGCGGGTGTCCGACGCCGGGCACTCGATGCTAGGATCGGCGACCATGATCTGGCTCTTTCTCGCCGCGGCGCTGTGGGCCTACGCGGGCGATTCGCGCGCGGATCTCAGCGGTACGATCGCGATCGACGCCGCGCGCACGGGCGCGCGGATCCCGTCCAACCTCTACGGCATCTTCTACGAGGAGATCAGCCACGCGGGCGACGGCGGCCTGTACGCCGAGCTTGTGCAGAATCGCGGATTCGAGGACGCGAACCTGCCGCCCGCCTGCGTGCTCGACAACGGCTTCATCACGCCGCCGCGCACGCCACACTTCGACACCGGACGCGCGAGCACCTGGCGACTGCGCTGGGATGTGACCAACCCGCATCCGGCGTGGTCGCTGGATCTTTCGGCCGGCGGCGCGGGCGCGATCGATCTCGTCGTCGACCAGCCTCTGAACGACGCGACGCCGCACTCGCTGCGCGTCACCGTGTCGAGCCGGCCCTCGAGCGGACGCGGGCCGACGCTCGTGAACGACGGCTACTGGGGCATGGCCGTCAAAGCCGGCGAGCGCTACCGCCTGAGCTTCTTCGCGCGCGCGGAAGGCGTGTCCGCGGTCGAGGCCACGCTGCTCAGCGAGAAAGGCGCTCCTGCCGGCGCCGGAACCATTCGCGTGCAGCCGGGTCCGTGGCGGAAGTACGAGATGACGCTCGTCGCGAACGCGACCGACGCGAAGGCGCGGCTCGGCCTCAGCTTCGCGCCCGCGGGCCGCATCTTTCTCGACATGGTCTCGCTGTTTCCGGCGACGACGTTCCGCAACCGGCCGAACGGCCTGCGGCCCGACCTGGCTGAGACGATCGCCGCGCTGAAGCCAGGTTTCATTCGCGGCCCCGGCGGCTGCTTCGCCGAGGGCATCACCGTCGAGAGCCGGCCGCAGTGGAAGCGATCGCTCGGCCCGATCGAAACGCGGGCCGGCACCTACAGCCCGTGGGGCTACTGGAGCACGGACGGCTTCGGGTACCACGAGTTCCTCCAGTTCGCCGAGGACATCAAGGCCGACGCGCTCTGGGTCGTCAACGTCGGGGTCTCGTGTTCGTTCAGAAGCGGGACGTTCCTCCCCGACACGGAGTTGCCCGCGCTCATCCAGGAC
>JANOGJ010000538.1:0-3706 GCA_031405995.1 Acidobacteriota bacterium | reverse complement strand
AGGGGCACGCGCAGGATGCCGGCGTGTTCATCCGCAGCATGGCGACGCGCGGGCATCTGGGCGGGCTGGCGCGCACGACCGCGGAGGCGGCGCTCATCCTCGACGCCGCCGGCTACGACGCCGTCATCATCGAGACCGTCGGCGTCGGCCAGGACGAAGTCGACAACGACCGCACCGCCGCCATCGCGATTGTGACCGTCGTGCCGGGCGCCGGCGACGACGTGCAGGCGCTGAAGGCCGGCATCATGGAGATCGCGGACATCTTCGTCGTGAACAAGTCCGATCGGGACGGCGCGGACCGGACCGCGGCGTCCATCGACGCGATGCTCTCGCTCGAGGAACGGCCGGCCGGCAAGTGGCGGCCGCCGATCCTGCGGACCGTGGCGACGACGGGCGCCGGCGTGCCGGAGCTGGTCGCGATGATCGATCGGTTCCGGCAGGAGACGGGCGACGCGCTGGGCGAGCGGCGGCGGGCCCGCGTCGAATGGCGGCTCCGCGAGATCCTCGAGCGGCGGTTCATGCAGCATCTCGAGCGCGAAGTGCTCGCGCCGGGCGAGTTCGAGAAAATGCTCGAGAGCATCACGCGCCGTGAGACAGATCCCTACGCGGCGGCCGGCACGGTGCTGGCGCGCGCGCTTGGCGCCGCGTCACCCGGACACCTCGATCACGTCGGCGTTGCCGTGCCGGACGCCGCGGAGTACGTCGCGCTGTTCTCGACGCTGTTCGGACTCGGCACGGGCGCGCCCGAGGACGTCGGCCAGCACCGCGTCAGGTTCGTCGAGGCGGGGGACACGACCATCGAACTGGTCGAGCCGCTCTCGCCAGACTCGGCGATTGCGAAGTTCCTCCGCGCGCGCGGCGCCTCGCTCCATCATCTCTGCCTGCGCGTGCCGGACATCGAGCAGGCGATGGCGGCGCTTCGCGCCAAGGGCGTGCGGTTCATCGACGAGGCGCCCCGGCCCGGTGCGCACGGATCGCGGATCGCGTTCATCCACCCGACGAGCACCGGCGGACTCCTGGTCGAGCTCAAGCAGAAAGCCGCGGACTGACGTGCAATTCGGCGATCTGGAACTCCTGTCCCTCTCCGACGGCACCTTTCGGCTCGACGGCGGCGCGATGTTCGGCGTCGTGCCCAAGCCGCTCTGGGAGAAGCGCGCGCCGGCCGACGCCCAGAACCGCATCACGCTCGGCCTGCGGCCGCTGCTCGTGCGCGCGAACGGCCGCCGCATCCTGATCGACGCGGGCATCGGCGACAAGATGAGCGAGAAAGAGACGGCGATCTACACCATCGATCGCCGGCAGCATCTCGACCACGCGCTGGCCGCCGCGGGGCTCACGGCCGCCGACATCGACGTGGTCGTCGCGAGCCATCTCCACTTCGACCACGCGGGCGGGTTCACGGCGATCGGCGAGGGCGTCGTGCGGCCGCGCTTTCCCAACGCGACGTACTACGTCCGCCGCGCCGAGTGGGACGACGCGACGCACCCGCACGAGCGCAACAGGGCCAGCTACCTGGCCGACAACTTCGTGCCGCTCGAGGCGGCCGGCGTCCTGCGCTTCATCGAGGGCGATGGGGAAGTGCTGCCCGGCCTCAGCGTGTGGCGGACGGGCGGTCACACGATGCACCACCAGATCGTCCGGATCGACTCGGGCGGGCGCACGGCCGTGTTCACGGCCGACCTGATGCCGACGGCCGCGCACGTCGATCCGGCCTGGGTGATGGGCTACGACCTCTATCCGATGGACACGTTCATTTTCAAGAAGCGCTTCGTCCGCGAGGCGATCGACGGCGAGTACGTTATCTTCTTCGAGCACGATCCGGCGATGGCCGCCGGCATCATCCGGGAAAAGAACGGGCGGCCGTTCGTCGAACCAGTCCTATGACACAACCCGTGCAGGTAGGCATCATTGGCGGCTCCGGCCTGTACGACATGGCCGAGCTCACCGATCGCGAAGAGCGCGTCGTCAAAACGCCGTTCGGCGATCCGTCGGCGCCGTACGTCCTGGCGACGCTGCGCGGCCGGCGGGTGGCGTTTCTGGCCCGGCACGGCCACGGCCACCGGCTCATGCCGTCCGAGCTGAACTTCCGCGCCAACATCTATGGCCTGAAGTCGCTCGGCGTGGAGTGGATTCTCTCCGCCAGCGCGGTGGGCAGCCTGCGCGAGGACTACAAGCCTCAGGACATCGTCGTCCCCGATCAATTCTTTGACCGCACGCGCGGGCGCGTCAGTACGTTCTTTGGTGACGGGCTCGTGGCGCACGTCGGGTTCGCGCATCCGTTCTGCCCGATCTTGAGTGAGTTCGCGGTGGACGCGATCGCGCGCGCCGGCGCCACGGGACACCGAGGCGGTACCTACGTGTGCATGGAGGGGCCGCAGTTCTCGACGATCGCCGAGTCGAATTCGTACCGGGCCGCCGGCTTCGACATCATCGGCATGACGAACCTGCAGGAGGCGAAGCTCGCGCGCGAAGCGGAGATCTGCTACACCACGCTCGCGCTCGTCACCGACTACGACAGCTGGCACCCGGACCACGCCGCGGTGACGGTGGAGATGGTCATCGCGAATCTCCTGACGAACGCGAAGACGGCACAGCAGGTGATTGCGAACGCCGTGGAGCGGCTGCCGGTCGCGCGGACGTGCGAGTGCGCCCGCGCGCTGGCCACGGCCATCATCACGCGCCCCGAGGCCATTCCGGCGGCCGCCAAGGAGCGGCTCCGGCTGCTCGTCGGCAAGTACGTGTCGTAAGGCCGGCGGCGGCCAGGATTCCCATGCGCATCATCGTCACCGGCTCCATCGCGTACGACTACCTGATGTCGTTCCCCGGGAAGTTCGCCGAGCACTTCCTGCCGGAGCACTTCGAGCGGCTGAGCTTGAGCTTTCACGTCGACACGATGGACAAGCGGCGCGGCGGCTGCGCCCCGAACATCGCCTACACGCTCGCGCTTCTCGGCGAGCGGCCGGCGCTCATGGGCACCGCGGGCCAGGACTTTCCCGAGTACCGGCGGTGGCTCGAGGCGGCCGGCGTCGACACGTCGCTCGTGAAGGAGGTGCCGGACAAATTCACGGCGTCGTTCTTCTGCAGCACCGATGCGTCCAACAACCAGATCGCGTCGTTTTACGCCGGCGCGATGACGCACGCGGCCGAGCTGTCGTTTCGCACCGCTGGACCCGCAGATCTCGTCATCATCTCGCCGAACGATCCGGCGGCGATGACGCAGTACGCCGAGGAGTGCCGTGTGCTCGGCATCAAGTACGTGTTTGACCCCGGGCAGCAGTGCGCCCGCCTGTCCGGCGATGAGATCGCCGACGGCATCTTGGGCGCGTCGCTCGTGATCTGCAACGACTACGAACTCGAGCTCATCCGCGAGAAGACCGGCCTCGGCGAGGACGCGATCCTGAGGCAGGCCGAGACGCTCGTCGTCACGCGCGGCGAGAACGGGTCGTCGATCCTCAGGGCCGACGGTCGGATCGACGTGCCCGCCGTGGCGCCGCACCGCATCGCGGATCCCACCGGCGTGGGCGACGCCTACCGCGGCGGTCTCCTCAAGGGCCTGGCGGCGGGCGCGGACCTCGCCGTCTGCGCCCGGATCGGCACCGTCGCCGCCACGTACGCGCTCGAGCACCTGGGCGGCCAGAGCCACAACTACACCTGGGGCGAGTTCACGGCGAGGTACGAGCAGCATTTCGGCGCGCTTCCGGTGAAG
>JANOGJ010000509.1:0-3187 GCA_031405995.1 Acidobacteriota bacterium | reverse complement strand
GTCCACGACGAATCCGGCGGGTGAGGATCCGTTGATAACGCCGCGCACCACGGCCAGGCGGGTCATGCGCAGCGGGAGCGTGACGTCGTAGGCCGCGTCGGGCAGCCGTCGCGCCATCGTCAGCTCCTGGCGGCGGTAGTCGACGCGGATCGACAAGCCCAGCGCGAGGGGCGAAAAGACCTCCCCCTCCGGCGTGGGGAGCGCCGGCAGCGCGGGGTTCTTGATCAGGCAGGGGACGTTACGCACGCGCAGCGATCCGATCTCGAGTTGGTCGAGCCGCGCCGTTTCCATCGAGCGGAATCCTCGCGCCAGCTCGCCCACTCCCGCGGTTTCAAGCCGTCCGACGGGCGCGACACCGGCGCGCCGGGCCATCGCGGCCGAGAGCGCCACGCGCTCCGCGCCGGTATCCACGATGAGGTCGACCGGCGCCTGTCCGTTGAGCCGGCCCTTGACGACGATGTGGCCGTTCACAATGCGGAAAGGCACGACGTGCGTCTGATTGGAGATCCCCTCGAGCGGCATCCGGGTCTTGAAGCTGCGCAGAAACTCCACCTGCGCGCGCGCCGCGAGCGCAATGGGGTCGTCGTTGTTCTTCGGCAGCAGGGTCACGTACTGCGTCAGGGCGGCGGCGGCGTCCGGGTACCGGCGGAGCTGCTCGTAGACGCTGGCGAGCGAGCACCAGTAGGCGGCTTCGCCCGGATCGGTTTTGGTCGCATGCAGCAGGTCCGCCAGCGCGTCGTCAAAGCGGTGCTGGGCCCCGAGCGAGCGCCCGCGGCCGTGCCGCGCGCGCGCGTTCGACGGATCGATCGCCAGCGCCGCCGCGTACTGGGCCTCGGCCTCGAGAAACAAGGCCGATCCCCAGAGCCCATCGCCGTAGATGGCCAGGGCGTTGGCATCGGCGGGATCGGCGGCGGCCACGGCGGCCCCGACAATCCTTCCGTCGATGTACGCCGCGATCCGGTGGAGCGCGCGGATCTCGCCGACGCCCGCCCGCACGCGCACCACCGCGTCGTCCGTATTCCTCGCGGAGCGGTACGCCAGCACCGCCTCGCGGTATCGGGCGTTCGTCATGAACGCGTCGGCCGCCTGCAGCAGCGTCGCGGCCGGGCTTTGCCCCTGCGCGGCCAGGCTCCCATGGCCGGCGATCAGCGCGCCGAGCACAAGCGCGAGCGACAGGCCTTGCGGTCTTCGATGCACGCACCCTCCCTCTGGAACGAATGGCGCCATTCTATGCCGGGCGAGGAATTCCCCCCAGCCCGCGCGGAGGATTGCGCGGCGGCCAGGCCCACCGGCCGCGACGCCCCCGGACTCGGCGCGATCGGCGGCCCCGAGGTTGGTATGGCCTTGGCAGGAGACAACGGCACGCACCCACGGAGGGCAGCCATGACCTTGCGGACCCCGTTCAGCCATCAGCTCACGATCGCCTCGACTATCACGGCGCTCGCGGTAGCCACGACGATCACAATCGGCGCGCAGACGGGGCCGCCAGGCCAGACGCCCGCCGCCAAGTTCGTGACCAGCGCGGTCCTCGAACCCCTGCTGCCCGCGCCTCCGGGCTGGACGCGGACCCGAACGGGTGGCAGCGAAGTCGTCGTGTCGGATTCGTGCGGGTATTCGTTTGCCGACGCCATCTACACGAATGGCGACATGAAGGTGCGCGTGACCCTGGCCGACACCGGACGGAACGTGGAGAGCCTGGGCCTGCTTGCGACGCTGGTCGTGTCGTTCCCCGTCGACTACACGGGCGAAGTGCCGCCGGCGACGTCGATCGCGCGGCTGACGCTGAACGGCGCGCCCGCCGCCTCAAGGTGGGACGCGGATCAGCGCGAGGGCGAGTTCGTCGCGCTCGTGGGGCACCGCTTCGTGGCCAAGGCCGAGGGCACGAAGCTCGACAGCCTGGCGACATTGCGCGCGATCATCGAGCTCATCGATCTGAAGAAGCTCGGGGAACTGAAGTAGCGGGCGTCGGGCCGGCATAGTACTGCTTGTACATCCCGCGCCTGAAGAGCCAGCCGCCGAGGGGGCCGAGCCACTTCAGGACGTGGTACATGCGCCCGAGGTCCATCAGCTCGATGAGGTTGCCGTCGAAGTCCCTGGCGAAGAAGAAGGAGTGGCCGCGCGGCGATCGCTCGGGGGGGCCGAGGCACTCGACGCCCTTGCTCACGAGGTAGTCGTGCCAGCGGGGCAGGTTCCTGACGTCGAACGAGATGTGCGTCAGGCCGACGCGATTCCACGGCACCGTGACCGGCGGCTGCTGAGGCTGGAACTCGAAGATTTCGAGGACGCCGCCGCCCGGCGCGCGGATCCAGCCGATCTTGCAGCGAGGCTCGGCCGCGTCGACACCGAAGAACGCGCGGGTGCGCTCGGGCGGCGTGTCCGCCACGCCGACGAGCGGGCACCCGAAGACGTCCCCATAGAACTGGACGGCCCGGTTGAAGTTGGACACCGTGATGCCGACGTGGCTGAACGAGCGCGCTTTCACGGCGTGTCTCCTGTAATGTGCTCGGCGACCCGGAGCGCCTGCGCCACGATCGTCAGCGCGGGATTGACCGCGGCCGACGAGGGGAAGAAGGACGCGTCCACGACAAACAGATTCTTGACGTCATGCGCGCGGCAGAACGAATCCAGCACGGACACTCGAGGGTCGGCGCCGAAGCAGAGCGTCCCGCACTGGTGCGTCGTATTGCGGTTCCGGTGCGAGTGCGCCACCACGACCCAGAACCCGAGGCGCCGGAGGACCCGCTTCATTTCCTTCACCAAGCGCCCGTGCGCCTCAAGGTTGTTCGGCCGGTACCGCAGCCGGATCCGCCCGTCCGGTTCGAGCGTCACCCGATTGTCGGGGTTCGGCAGGTCCTCGGACATCACCAGCCAGTCGACGCCCCGCGCCACCCAGGCGTTGTAGGCCCAGAGCGGCATCCAGGGCACGACCGTCTGTGCCATGACGCCGTGGGTCCGGCCCTGGGATTGGATCTGCCCGAGCGGGTACGGCACGCCGGAGCCCTTCAGGTAATAGTCGTTGATACCAACCGTCTTCTGGAACACCGTCGCGTTCTTTCGAAACGGATGGAAGCCCTGCATCATCGTCGCCAGGTGGGCCATGTAACGCAGGCCCACCAGACCCGATGAGTTCGCCAGGCCCTGAGGGTGAGCAGGGGACGCCGACCGGAGCAACAACGCCGGCGAGTTC
>JANOGJ010000507.1:0-3969 GCA_031405995.1 Acidobacteriota bacterium | reverse complement strand
ACACCGTGCGCAACGAGGACACAGAGCCGCGCGTGCTGGTGCTGGAGCATCCGGCGCGCGCCGGCTGGACCGTCGGCGGCACCGTGACGCCGGCCGAGACGACGTCCGCCTGGCACCGCTACCGCATCCCGGTCGCGCCGAAGACGACGGCGACGTTCGCCGTAGAGGACGTGCGGCCGGGCCAGACGCAGTACTCGGTCAACGCGATCACGGACGACCAGGTCGCCGTGCTCGTGCGTGGCCAGCTGATCACGGCCCCGGTCGAGGCCGCGCTCCGGCGCATCCTCGCGCAGAAGGCGGAGATCGCGCGATTGAATGCGGCGATCACGATCCGCCAGAATGAGCTCACGGCGATCGGCCGCGACCAGGAGCGCGTGCGCGAAAACATGAAGGCCCTCAAGGGAACTGCGGAAGAACGGCAGCTCGTGCAACGGTACGTCAAGCAGCTCGACGATCAGGAGAACCGGCTCGCCGTCCTGCGGCAGGAAACGCAGGCGCTCACCGACGAGCGCCAGAAGGCGCAGGCGGAGCTGGTGCGGCTGATCGAAGCCCTCTCGACGTGAAAAGAGCCTTCACCATGAAGAACATGAAGAACATGAAGGGAATACTTGGTTGAGAACGGAGTTCGCGCTCAGGCTCTTGAAGAAAGAGCCGACGACGACCGAAATCCCGCTCGACGTCCCCGCGCGCGATCAGGACGAGGCGTTCATCGGCATTCGCTGCCCGCTCTGCGAGTGGCGGCCGGACTCGTCATGCCGGTGGTGCTGCGCCAGCGGCGGCGGTCCCGAGCCGCCGTTCGAGTCATGCGGCGCGGTGTGGAACACATTCTCGACGCGAGGGCGGTGTCCGGGCTGCGCGCACCAGTGGGTGTGGACGTCATGTATGAACTGCGACAAGTGGTCATTGCATGAGGACTGGTATGAAAACGAAAACAAGTAGGGCGGTCGCCGCCCTGGTGACGGGGCTGGCGCTGTCGCTGGCGAGCGCATGCGGCTCCGCGACTCCTCCGCCTGCTGCGCAAACCGCCGCGGTGCTCTGGCCCGCCGGCACGCTCGTCGATCTCTCACACGCCTATGACGCGACGACCGTCTTCTGGCCGACCGCCGATCCGTTCAAGCTCGAGAAGGTCGCCGACGGTGTGACGCCAGGCGGCTTCTACTACGCCGCGAACAATTTCCGCACCGCCGAGCACGGCGGCACGCACCTGGACGCGCCCGTGCACTTCGCCGCCGGCAAGCACGCCGTCGACGCGATTCCGCTCGACCAGCTCATCGGTCCGGCGGTCGTGGTCGACGTGGCCGCCAAGTGCGAGGCCAACGCCGACTACCTCGTCACCGTCGCGGACCTCGAGGCCTGGGAGCGCGCGCAGGGCCAGGTCCCGCCGGGATCCATCCTCCTCATTCGCACCGGTTTCTCGAAGCGCTGGCCCGACGCGGCCCGGTATCTCGGCACAGCCGAGCGCGGCGCCACGGCGGTGCCGAAGCTGCATTTCCCGGGGCTGCATCCGGATGCGGCGCGCTGGCTTGTCGCGAATCGCGCGATCAAAGCGCTCGGCATCGACACGGCCAGCATCGACTACGGACAGTCCACCGACTATCAGACGCACCGCGTGCTGTACGAACGGGACATTCCTGGTCTCGAGAACCTGACGAATCTCGACCGCCTGCCCGCCACGGGCGCCCACATCGTCGCGTTGCCCATGAAGATCACCGGCGGAAGTGGGGCGCCGCTACGGGCGATCGCGATCGTGAAGTAGAACTCCGGGTCTACTTGATCCTGAGCATCATCGATCCCGCCAGATCCCCCGCGTAGTCGTAGACCACAACACGAACGAAGCGCGCTTCGACTGACACCGGGATACGGCTGTTGTAGGTGAGCCCGGTCGTCTTGAAACGCTCGAACGCCTGCGGCTCCATCGCCATGTCCACGGCGTTCCACGATTGCCCGACCAGCCGCTCTCGCGCGTCGGCGCAGAAAATCGCGACGTCGATGAGGCCGGTCCGGCGTCCGTCCTTCTCGATGAGCGTGAGCCGATCCGGCGGGATCTTCACCTGCACCTGGACGCCGCGCGCCTGGCCGGCCGCCGGCGCGACGTTCGTCGCCGTCACCGTGATGGCGATGTCCTTGACGTCCGTCAATGCGCTCGCGACCGCGGTGACGCGGCTGTACGAAAGAAGATGCCGACGGTCGATCGCAGGCAGTTCGCGCGTCGCGAAATAGCCATGGCGGAAGTGCACCGTGACGCCGGGCCGCGTGACGCGGACGGCGATCCGGCGGAAGCGGCCGTCGAGCGTCGAGTTCGCCGGGTAGTAGCCGAGCACGTACTGAAACCGCGTGGCCGTGTCGAGGCGGTCGGCAAACTCTCGCGCCATGAGCAGGCTCGAATAGCTGCCGCCGGTTTCCTGCGCGACCGTCTGCGACGTCATCGGCCGCCAGTCCGGCCCCTGGAATCCGGGCCGGAATGCGGGCTGGCCGCCGGTGTGGATCACGTCGATGACGACGCGTGCGTCGGCCGCGAGCGAGGCGAGATTCCGGTCGTCCTCGGCCCGAGGCAGGAAGACGCCCGACGGCGAGAGGAAGAGCAGGTGCTTCTCGCCGTCGAGGTGGCGCAGGTACTGAATGCCGGCGGTGAGCTTGCCGACGTCCTGCCCGGTTTGGGACGTGATCGCGGCCAGATCATCAAGGGACATGCCCTCGCTCGGCAGCACGCCTTCGACCGATTCCGTGAGCCGGCCACCGGCCAGGCCTTGCGCGAGGAGCTCGGCCCGCTGGACCGCATCGACCATGCGCCGCTGGTCCTCGGCCACGCGTCGCGCATCCGGCGCGGCGTTCTCCGGCACTGTGCGCAGGCCGGGCGCGTTCGGCGCCGCAAAGACGCTGTCGATGGCGGTCTGCAATCGCGCGGGGATCTCGCGGCTCCCGTAGATCGCCGCGAGTCCGCTGAAGTGCTGGGCCATGTCGGCCTCGATCCGCTCGTGTTGCTTCTTGAAGCGCTCGAGGAGCTCGACGACCTGCGCGTGGTCGGTCGAGAACTCCGTCGCGCGGTTCCACGCGAGAACCGCGACCATGTCCTGCGGCAGGAGCCGCTCGCGGACGAAGTGGATCATCCCGTCGACGCCGCGTGCCGGCGGCTGCAGCCGTCCGCGGCCCAGCACGATGAGAAAAATTCGTCGGGTCTGCGTGCCGAGCGGGGCGGGGCCTTCGAGCCGACGGAGCGGCTCGGGTGCCGGCGGCGCGGTGTCGGCCGTCAGGGCCTGCGCCGAGAAGTGGCGGATCTGCTGGCGCACGTTGTTTTCGAGGACGACGAACTCGCGCTCGGCGAGATCCGTGACGGGTTTCCCGTTCCGATCGAGCACCCGGACGTCGACGGGCACCAGCGTCGTGCCCGTGCGAAACGCCGGCGTCTGGGGCGGCGCCTGCTGCGCCAGGCCGATCAAGGCAGCGCAAATGACGGCAACGCGCAAGGCCATGCGGCACCAGTATACGTACCCGGCGTACTTGGCGTACCCGGCGTACCCTTCCCTCCCATGTCCCTCCGGGCCGCCGTGCTCGCAACGCTGCTCGTGTTGATCTGCCTGCCCCGTTTCAACATGTGGGATCCAGGGCCAATTCGCGCCATGACCGCGACGGCGAGGCAGACGCCCTGGGGCCATCCGATCGACGTCGAGGGATATGTGCGGCTGGTGCGCTATTTCCGCGGGGAGGCGCCGGCGAGCGAATTGATCGCCCCGTTCTGCCACCGGCCGCTCGGGCCGGCGCTGGCGGCCGCGCTGCCCGCCGCGCCCGTGACTGCGATCAACCTCGTGAATCTCGCGAGCCTGATCGGCGTCGTGTGGCTGCTCGACGCGATTGGCGGGCTGGCAGGTCTGCGGTCGCGCGGGCGATGGGCGGCGGGGCTGCTCTTCGCCTTGTCGTTCCCGACGTTCTACTACGGCACGATCGGCTTCGTCGATCCGGTCGCCCTCGTCA
>JANOGJ010000483.1:0-1638 GCA_031405995.1 Acidobacteriota bacterium | reverse complement strand
CGCCGGGATGCACCACGACCGCCAGCGGCGGCGCGCTCTGGCTGCCCGCCGTCGGCGCGGCCGCGCCCGCGAGCGCGCAGGCCGCCAGTCCGGCGGCGAGCCGTCGGCGCAGTCCGTCGCGAAGAAGCAGGGCCCGCATTAGAAGGTGAACGACAACTGGAGGTGCCCGCCGTGGTCGCGAGGCGATCCCGCGCCTCTCCGCCGCGTGCGGTACTCGCCCTTGATGGCCGCGAAGCTCGACAGGTCGTACCGCGCGCCGAGCGTGGCCATGTCGAGGAGGGGCACGTTGTTGAACACCAGGTCGGCCTCGTCGATGCCCACGTGCTCGAACCGGAAGTACGGCTTCCAGGCGGCGCCCGTGCCGGGCAGCCTCCAGGCGACCTGGACGTAGAAGGCCTGATTCCAGGTCACGAGGGACGTATCGGGATCGCGATGGCGCACGGCGGCCACTTCGGCGATGACTTCGGGCGCTTCCTTGTGCCACACGAAATGCCCGGCCACGATCTGCTCGTCGAACGTCCGGTCGAGCCGCTCGACGCTGTCGCCGTAAACCGCCGCGCCGAACTCCAGGCCGTACACGCGATCCGGCTTGGCGGACAGGTTGGCGAGCCACGCCGGCTTCTCGTTGGCGTCGCCGGCGTCGCCGGCCCGGCTGATCACCGCTGAGCGGCCGTTCCCGAGTCCGGCCTTGTAGTTGAGGTTCCAGCCGGCGGCCGGTACCGAGCCTTCGACGAGGCCGCCGATGAAGTGCACCGGCAGGAACTGGCTGCCGAACCGGGTCATCTCGGGCCGCGTGATCGTCGTCTGCAGCCACGCCCCGTGGTGAAACGCCGTGTTCCAGTAGTTGATCGGCGTGTGGTAACGGCCGAAGGACACCTTCAAGCGGTCGCTGTGGTCGAAGCGCAGGATCATGCGCTCGACCTCGACGTTGAAGCCGGTGGCCGCCGGCGAGCCGGTGCCGGCATCGGTCCGCGGCGAGAAGCTGATCTCTCCGAAGAACGTGACCCGCGGCGAGAGCTGCGAGATCATGTGCAACGCGAGCTGGCCGAGGGTGAATCCCTTGGTATCGGCGTCATTCGACGTGCGCCCAAAGTTGATGTCGCCGAAGCCCGAAATCTTGAGGCTGGGATACTGGCCCGCTGGCGGCAACGGATGGTCCTGCGCGCGGGCGGGCACCGCGACGGTCAGACCGGCAGCGGCCGCGATCAACCCAGAGAGGAGACGGTGGCCGCGTGCGCTCGACATCGGCGGCGATTGTACTCGACCGCGCCGCCCCGGACGCCTTGCCTTCTCAGGTTGGTAGTAGGTAATATCACTACATGTCAAACGCCGTGGCCGCCGCGGAAGCGAACCGCCGGTTCTCCGAGCTGCTGCGCCGGGTCCGCCAGGGCCGCTCGGTGGTCATCTCCAGCCACGGCCGCCCGGTCGCGAAGATGGTCCCTGTCGTCGACCGGTCCAGCGGACTTTCGGGCGCCGGGGCCCGGTTGCTGGCTCGCCTGCGTGCCCAGCCCGTCTCGCACGCCGGCCGGTGGACGCGCGACGAACTGTACGACGACGAGCCGTGATGGTCGCACTGGATACGAACGTCCTGGCCTATGCCGAGGGCGTGAACGGGCGGGCCATGAAGACGGCCGCGCT
>JANOGJ010000469.1:0-3516 GCA_031405995.1 Acidobacteriota bacterium | reverse complement strand
CCCAGTGAGAGAGCATGGCATATTCCAACACCCAGCTACACCCTGAACATGACAACCTCGGGCGGAATTCTACATTCTTGGAGGGCGGGGCTTTCGCCCCGCCGCCAAGCCGGGTCTGAAGACCCGGCCTCCATCGGGTCTGAAGACCCGGCCTCCATTCTCTTGCTACACTCTGCCCAACCTAGGAGTTCCCATGCGCAGGATTGCCGCCCTCGTCGTTGGCCTCGCCCTCGTGTCGGTCGCCATTCCGGCCTCCGCCGAGCCCATCAAGTTCGCCCGCTATCCACACGTGAGCCAGGGCAAGCTGGTGTTCAGCTACCACGGCGACATCTGGATCGCGAACGTGGACGGGTCGAATCCGACGCGCCTGACGGCGCACATCGCGCGCGACACGTTCCCGCGCCTGTCGCCCGACGGCCGCTGGGTCGCGTTCACGAGCGACCGGTTCGGCAACGCGGACGTCTTCCTCATTCCCGCGGCGGGCGGCGAGCCCACACAGCTGACCTTCTCCACCGGCAACGACACGGTGCTGAACTGGGCGCCGGACGGCAAGGCGGTGCTCATCACGACGCAGTCGGGCACGAGCCCGTGGCGCAGCCCGCTCGCGCTGGTGCCCGTCGACGGCGGCCTGCCGCAGCCCTTCGACATGGACGGCGGCGTGCAGGGCATGATCAAGCAGGACGGCTCGGCGCTGGCCTTCAACCGCATGGGCGGCGCCTACTGGCGCAAGGGCTACCGCGGCAACCGCGCCGACGACGTGTGGGTCATGAACCTGCGGACGAAGGCGATGACCCGCCTCACCGACACCAGCCTGAAGGACTTCAAGACGTTCACGCAGGACGTCTATCCGATGTGGGGCAACGACGGGCAGATCTACTTCTCGTCGGAGCGGTCGGGCATCTTCAACATCTACCGCATCGCGGCCGGCGGCGGCGCGCCACAGCCCGTCACCAGCCATCGCGACGACGGCGTGCAGTTTCCGTCGATGAGCCCGGACGGCGGGACGATCGCCTACGAGAACGACTTCGAGATCTGGACGCTGCGCACCGGCTCACGCACGCCGACGAAAGTCACGATCGACCTCGCGTTCGATCGGAACACCAACCTCGTGTCGTTCCTGCCGGCGCTGAACCGCATGGACGGCTTCGCCATCACGGCCGACGGCGACTACGCCGCCATCGACTTCCACGGCGAGATCTTCATCGTCCCCACCGACCCCGAGGTCGGCGAGAAGAAGCAGGTGACGTCGAACTCGTGGCGGCAGCGCGGCCAGGAGATCTCGCCCAACGGGCGGTGGATGGCGTATCGGTCCGACGAGAGCAAGGAAGAGGAAATCTGGCTCCTCGACCGGGAGTCCGGCGCGAAGAAGAAGCTGACGTCGCACGAGTCGTTCAAGACGATCGACGCCTGGTCGCCGGATTCGACGAAGGTGCTCTGGACGGCGAGCAACCGGCTGTTCCTGACGACCGCCGAGTCGGGCCAGACGCAGGAGCTCGGCTACAACCTGGCCGGGGGCTACGCGGTCGGCGGGTTTTCGCCGGACGGCAAGTGGCTGGTGTTCACCAAACGCGACGCCGATCAAAACGCCGAGGTGTTCCTGTTCGAGATCGAGACGCGGCGCGAGCACAACGTGACGCAGAGCCCGTGGAGCGAGACGCTGGGCACGATTACGCCCGACGGGACGAAGGTCGTCTTCATCTCGGATCGCAACAACGGCGTGGCGCAGATCTTCGTGACGGCGCTCGCGCGGCAGACTGAAGATCCGGATGATCCGCTGGTGCGGGAGCGATTGAGACGGACGAGTGGACGCGGAGCTGGAGCCGGAGGGGCCGCCTTCGCGCCCACAGAACAGGCCGCTACGGCGGGCCAAGCGAACCCAGGGGGTCGAGGCGGCCAGAATCTGCCTCCGCCACCTCCAGCGGCCCTGACCACACCGGACGTCGATCGAATCGATCGGCGCGCGGTCGCGATCACGAGCGGCGCGGAAGCCGTGCAGGGCTACTTCCTTTCGGCCGACGGACGCACGGTGTACTTCCGGTCGCGCGACGACCAGGGTCCCGCGCTGTTCTCGGTGGCGATCGACGGGCGGGACCGTCAGCGGCTCGTGGCCGGCACGTTCCCCGGCTGGCGGCCCACCGCGGATCGCCGCCGCGTGTTCTACACGGAGAACGGCGAGCTGTGGCAGATGGAGATGACGGGCCAGCGTCGCAAGACGCGCGTGCCGTTCGCGGTGACCGTGCGGGTGGACGAGCGCGACGAGTGGGCGCAGATCCTGAACGAGTCGTGGCGCGTCATGAAGTACCGCTTCTACGACGAGAACATGCACGGCAAGGACTGGAACGCCATTCGCGCCAAGTATGAGCCGATGCTGAAGTTCGTCGGCGCCAATGAGGACGTCTACGACCTGGCCAACGAGATGATCGGCGAGCTGAACGCGTCGCACACGGGTGTGAGCGGGCCCGACAGCGATCCCCAGCCGGGCTCGTACCAGACGCGATACCTCGGCTTCGAGATGATGGCGGACGCGGGCGGCTACAAGGTGGCCTACATCTACCGCGACGGACCCGCCGACAAGGAGTGGGTCAACATCAAGGTCGGAGACTACGTCACGGCGATCGACGGCACGCCCATCAAAGCCGGCGACAACTACTGGCAGCTCCTCAACAGCCCGCTGAACGACTACGTGACGGTGTCGGTCGCGTCCTCCCCTGGCGGCGCCGCCGGCGCCGGCAAGCGCGACGTGCGGCTGCGGTCCATCGCATCGATGAACGCGCTCAAGTACGAGGAGTGGGTGCGCAAGAACCGAGAAATGGTGGACAAGGCGACGAACGGCGAGATCGCGTACGTGCACATCCAGGCGATGAACCAGCCGTCGCTCGTCCGCTTCCAGAACGAAGTCGATCAGTTCTGGCAGAAGAAAGGGATCATCGTCGACATCCGCTACAACGGCGGCGGCAACACGGACCAGCAGATCATCGACCTCCTCGAGCGCCGGCCGTATGAGTACTGGAACAGTCGCTGGGGCGCGCCGTCGTGGGGCCGCCGGCCGCGGCAAGCGATCGCCGGGCCGAAGGTGATGCTGATCAACATGCGATCGGGATCCGACAGCGAAGTCACGCCGATGGCGTTCAAGCAGCTCGGCCTCGGACGACTGGTCGGCAACCCGACGTCAGCCGCGGTCATCGCGACAGGGTCCTACGCGCTCATCAACGGCGGGTCCATCCGCACGCCGGGCTCGCTCGTCGTCACCTACGACCCCGAGCGGCCGAACAACTTCGGCATCAACCTCGAGAACTACGGCGTCGCGCCCGATGTGTGGGTGGAGAACACCCCGGAAGACGAACTGAAGAACGTGGACCGCGAACTTCAGGCCGCCATCACCGAAGTGATGCGGATGCTGAAGGAAGGGTTGTGGCAGTACAGAGGGGGGGAAGGGCAGGGCTAGTCCCTGGTCCCGGGTCCCTTGTCCCTGGTTCCCTTGCCGTCCCTGGTCCGGGACTAGTCCTCGGTTGGTCC
>JANOGJ010000404.1:0-4863 GCA_031405995.1 Acidobacteriota bacterium | reverse complement strand
ACACCTCCGGACGCCGCGTGTCGGAACTGGTCCAGAAGGCCCGCGGGCCGGTCTTCGCGCTCGAATTGATCCGCCAGGTCACGCCGGCGCTGGCGACCCTGCAGCTTGCGGGCGAGGGCGTCTCGCATGGCGCCCTGTCGGCCGAGCGCATTGTCGTCACGCGGGAAGGACGACTCGTCGTCGTCGAATACGTGCTCGGCTTCGCGATTGAATCGCTCGAGCTGCCGCCGCAGCGCCTGGCCGACCTTGGCCTGGTGGTGCCGGCCGGCAGCGAGTCCGTCCGGTTCGACAGCCGAACCGACATGATCCAGCTCGGCTTCATCGCGCTGTCGCTGCTCGTCGGGCGCCGGCTCGATCCGGCCGAGTATCCGGACAATGTCCCGGCGCTCCTCGATGAATTCAGCAAGTCGGCCGGAGGCCTGACGTCGGTCTCCACCCGGCTGCGGACGTGGCTCGAGCGGGCGTTGCAGATCGGCGACCAGCCGTTCGCGTCCGCGCGTGACGCCCACGAGGCGTTCAGCGACCTCCCCGACGAAATCGACATGCAAGCCGCCGAATCGGCCCGCACGCTCCTGGCGTTTCCGACGTCGGGCGAGGTGGCGGCCGCGGCGACGCCGTCGAAGTCAGGCCATTTCTCCACGTCGGAGGACGATGTGAATACCGCACGCGGGCGGCACGCCGCCGAGACTTACGCGCCTCACGTCACGATCACCCGCAGTGGCGGCGCGGCGCGCTGGGTGATCGGCGGGCTGGCGGCGCTCGTCGCCGTCGAGGCCGGCTTGCTCGTCGTCATGTATGCGCGGCCCGCGGTGGACGTGATCGAGCTGCGGTCGCCGCGGACCGAGGCGCTGAGCACCCTCGTGGCCTCCGCCATTCCGCCGCCTGTCGCGACGGCCGGCGGGTCGGCGATCGGGTTCCTGGGCTACGGATCGACCCCGGCGGGGCAGAAGCCCGCCGACGGCACCACGCCGCTTCCGGCCGACGGGGCGCCGGCGTTGGCGGCGGGCGCCCGGTTTGGCGGAATCAAGGTCACCTCGACGATTGACTTGCAGGTCTTCAAGGACGGCGCGCTGCTCGGATCTTCCGCGGGCCCCATCGCGATCAACGACGGGTCGCACGTCATCGACCTGGTCAACGAGTCGCTCGGATTCCGGTATCGGGAAACCATCAGCGTCAAGGCGGGACAGCTGACGTCGATCAAGATCGCGGTGCCCAACGGCCGCGTCAGCATCAACGCCAACCCGTGGGCCGAGGTGTTGATCGACGGCATTCCGGCCGGCCAGACCCCGCTCGCCAACATCGCGCTGGCCATCGGGTCGCACGAAGTGGTGTTCCGGCATCCGCAGTTTCCTGAACAGCGCCAAACCGTGGTGGTCAAGGTCGCCGGCCTGACCCGGGTGAGCGCGACGTTCCAGCAGGACTTCAAGCACTGACGCGAGGTACACCATGACGATCCGACGACTGCCAAAGGGAGCCCCACTTGTTCTTGCCTTGTGGCTGATCGCGGGCGCGGCTTCGGTCAGCCCGGCCTACGCGCAGGACGCTCTGGCGCGCGCCAAGACGTTCTACGCGTCGGCCGATTACGAGGAAGCCCTGCAGCTGCTCGAGACACTCAAGGGCAAGACGTCGTCCACCGAGGTCGCCGCCTATCAGGTGTTCTGCCTCGTCGCGCTCGGACGGAGCGACGAAGCCAAGCAGGCGATCGAAGCCATTGTGCGCACGGACCCGCTGTTCCGGCCTTCGGAAGCGCAGGTGTCGCCGCGCATCCGCACCTTCTTCGAGGACGTGCGTCGGCCGTTGCTGCCGGAAATCGTGCGGCACTCGTATGCCAAGGCCAAGGACTCCTACGACCGCAAGGAGATGGTCCCGGCGACGGCGGAGTTCGATCGGGTGATCGCCCTGCTTGATGAACTCGGTGGGACGGAGCAGGGTGTGGCCGATCTGCGCACGCTGTCCTCCGGGTTCCGCGATTTAAGCAAGGCCGCCTCGGCCCCGCCGCCCCCGCCGCCGCCCGCGCCGGTCGTGGTGGAGCCTCCTCCGGCGCCGGCCGCGCCGGTGACGCCTCCGCCGCCCGCGGAGCCGTCGATTTACGGCATGGAGCACGCCGCCGTGAAGCGGCCCGTGGCGCTGGCGAAGGTGATGCCCAACTGGCGTCCCGAGAACCCGACCGAGGAGCGCATGAGCTTCAGCGGCGCGGTGGAACTCGTGATCAGCGAAGAGGGCAAAGTGCTGTCCGTGACGCTCATCGAGAGCGTGCACCCGCGCTACGACGCCGTGCTGCTCGAGGCCGCGAAGGGCTGGACGTTCCGGCCGGCGACCAGGAACGGCGTGGCGGTGAAGTTCCGGTACGCGGTCGCCGTCAAGCTCGGGAAGTAGGACCGACAGCGGCGGGATACGATAGGGCCATGCTTCTGCATGGCCGAGCCCTCATTTTCTGGGACCCGAACGCCCCGCCAGGGACGAAGAAGCTCGACGCGATCGACACCGATCAAATCACTCCCGCCGCCGATTGCGTCTCCGAGAGCCTCGACACGCTCGACGAGCGCTGGAAGGCCGGCTCGTTCCGCTATCTCATGCCGGATTTCCGCGCGCGTGTGCACCGCGGCGAGACGTTCCTCGTCGCCGGCGACCGCTTTGCGATCGGATCGTCGCGCGAGATGAGTCCCGCCGGGCTCAAGGGCGTCGCCGAGGAAGCCGGCCTCGAGTTGGTCGTCGTGTGCGGCCAGAACATGGGCGACATCTTCCGCCGCAACGCGTTCAATCTCGGCCTGCACGTGGTCCAGTGCCCGGACGCCGTGGTGGACGCGCGCGACGGCGACGCGTTCAGCTTCGACCCGGTCTCGCGCGAGGTCGTGAACGTCACGCAGCGCCGCACCTATCACCCCGTGCCGCTCTCGCCCAAGGAAGACGAGATCCGCCAGAGCGGCGGCATCTTCGCCCTCGGCAAGCGCGAGCTGGCCGCGTCGATGATGGCGGGGGGCGCGGCGCCGGTCATTGAGTTTGCCGATGACACGCTCGCCCGCGACATGTCCACGACGGAGCAGATCATCTGGGCGCATCGCGTGGATAAGTCGCTCACCCGGAGCGACCTTAAGCCTGGCGCGACGATCCGCGTCTTCGCCGACCTGCTGCCGGCCTCCGACGGCACGGCGCCCTTCGCCATCCACACGTTCAACCAGATCACCGGCGGCCTGACGCTGCGCCCGCGGAAGGCGGCGATCGCCAACGACCACTTCGTCTTCACCGGCAAGGCCGAGGACAACAAGCAAACGGCGATTGGCGCGGCGTTCGCGGCCGCGCACGGCCTCGAGAAGCCGTACTACGCCACACCCGGCGACGGAATTTTCCACTTCTATTTTCCGGAACAGGGCCTGGTTCTGCCCGGCCAGTTCATTCCGGGCGCCGATTCGCACAGCCGGGCCTATGGGGCCTACGGCGCGGTCGGCATCGGCGTGGGTTCGACGACGCTTGGGTTCGGATGGTCGACCGGCTACATCTATTACACGCTCGCGCGGCAGCGGCGCGTCGTGTTTACCGGCAAGCTCAACCCGTGGGTCGGCGGCAAGGACATCGTGCTCGAGCTCCTGCGGCGCTGGGGCGCGAAGCAGTCGCAGGGCATGTCGGTCGAGTTCGTTGACGCCGGCCGCGCGCTGCCGATGGTCTCGCGCAACACCATCGCCAACATGATGGCCGAGGCCGAGGCGATGAACGGCGTCTTCGCGCCCGACGAGGTGACCGCGGCGTGGTACCGGAGCAAGGGCATCACGCAGCTGCCGTACCCGCTCATTCGTCCGGGGCCCGATGCGGTCTTCGAGATCGACGAGACGTTCCACCTCGGTGACGTCGCACCGATGATCGCGAAGCCGTTCAGTCCCGGCAACGCGTTTCCGGCCGGCGAGGTCGCGCGCGAGCGCATCACGTTCGACAAGGCGATGATCGGGTCCTGCACGAACGGGAGCTACGACGACCTGCTGCAGGCGGCGCTCGTCCTTCGCGCCGCCCGGGCGCAGGGGCGCACGGCCGCCGTGCGCGAGTTCCGCGTGTTCCCGGGGTCGGGCGGCGTGGGCCGGGAGATCGAGCGGCCGGACCAGCGGCTTGGCGGTGAGTCGATCGCGGCGGTGTTCCGGGCGGCTGGCGCCGTGATTCGCCGGTCCTGGTGCGGGCCATGTTTCGGCCAGGGCGAGGACGCGCTCTCGCCGGGCCAGCGGGCGATCACGTCGTTCAACCGCAACTGGCAGAACCGCATGGGGCAGGGCGGCGAGGGCTACCTGGCGAGTCCGGCCGTCGTCGCCGCCTCGGCGCTCCTCGGCTACATGGGGCCGCCGAGCGAATTGGGATTGGAATGGAAACCTGAGGTTTATGGCGTCTAGGTTCTGGGGTTCCGCGGTTCTGCTGGTCGCGCTAGGTGTCGGGGCGGCCGCGCAGGCTCCTCAAGCACCGGTCGTCACGCCGGTGGCCGGGATGGTGATCGAGCGGTCGGTGCGCGTGCAGCCGGGCGTGTATCGGCTGCCGGCGCCGAAGGACGGCGCGGCGATCACGATCAAGGGCGACGGCATCACGGTTGATTTCACGGGCGTGCGTCTGGAAGGCGGCGATCCGCTGGCCGATCCCGACACGTACGCCGGCACGGCCATCCTTATTGAAGGCGGGAAGAACATCACCATGGGAGGCGCCGTCATCCGCGGCTACAAGATCGCGATCCACGGCCGCCGGTCGCCGGGCCTGCACGTCACGCGCAATGACCTCAGCTACAACTGGAAGCCGCGGCTCTGGAGCGGCATCGAGAAGGAAAGCCTCGCCGACTGGATGTCGTACCACAACAACGAAAAGGACGAGTGGCTGCGCTACGGCGCGGCGATCTAC
>JANOGJ010000388.1:0-4306 GCA_031405995.1 Acidobacteriota bacterium | reverse complement strand
CAACTCGGGCAAACTCGACATCGAGATCGTCGGCCTGGTGCAGAACGCGAAGTACAGCGAGGTCAAGGACGAGATCCCGCCGCTCTTCTTCACCCCGTACCGGCAGGACGATCGCATCGGCGCCGCGACGTTCTACGTGCGCACTGCGCTCGATCCCGAGGCAACCATCGGATCGATCCCGGGCGTCATCTCCCGGATCGACCCGGACCTGCCCGTCGAGAACCTGCGCACGATGCCGCAGCAGGTGCGGGAGAACGTCTTTCTCGATCGATTTGTGACGACGCTCTCCGCGGCGTTCGCCGGCCTGGCGACGCTGCTCGCGGCGATCGGTCTTTACGGCGTCCTGGCGTACACCGTGGCCCAGCGCACGCGGGAGTTTGGTCTCCGCATGGCGCTCGGCGCGGATCCCTCGCGGGTGCGCTGGATGGTGCTGCGCCAGGTCGCCTGGATGATGGTAATTGGCGGCGTCATCGGCCTTGGGCTTGCGATTGGCGTCGGCATCGGCGCCGAGTCGCTGCTGTTCGGGATCAAAGGCTACGACCCGATGATCCTTGGGGCGACGGGTGCGCTGCTGGCGGTCATCGCGTTCGCGGCGGGGTATATTCCGGCGGTGAGGGCGTCGAGGGTGGATCCGATGACAGCGTTGCGATACGAGTGAGCCTCAGTCGCACCTGAGTGCGACATTCGGATCGACGCGTGCGGCGCGTCGAGCGGGAATGTAGGCCGCGATGACGCCCGCGACGAGCATCAGGATCGGGACAAACACCCACGGCGCGATGTCGCCCGGCAGGAACCTCCCCACCGTGTTCGCGAGATAGCGTGTTCCCAGGCTCGCGAGCAGCACCGCGGGCACGAGGCCGACCAGCACGATGTGGATCGCGTGGTCGAAGACCAACTTCAGGACCTGGCCGCGCGTGGCGCCCAGCGCGAGCCGCAATCCGAACTCCCGCGTGCGCCGGCTTACGAAGTACGCGACGACGCCGTAGACCCCGAGGATCGCAATCGCGAGCGCGAGGCCGCCAAGTGACAGCGCGAGCGTCCGCGTCGCGCGCTGCAACGCCACGCCCGCGAGCACAAGATCGTCCACGGGCGCGACCTCGAAGACGGCGACGTTCTCATCGAGGCTGCGCACCAGCGCGCGGATCGCATCCACCTGCGCCTCCGGCCGGCTGGATCGAACCACCAGCATCATCTGGGGTTGATAGCGCTGGTCGAAGGGCGCAAACATCTGGTTGACCGGTATGCGGCCGTTGATCGCTGTGTTCGCGGAGACGCCGACGACGGTGACCCACGCCCGGGCCGAGCATGTGAACACCCGCTTGCCGATAGCGTCCTCGCCTGGCCACAGCGCTTGCGCCAGGCTTTCGGTGACGACGCCGACCCGCGGGCCGCCGTACACATCGGACGCGGCGAGATCGCGGCCCCGCAGGAGGGGCACGCCCAGACTCTTCAGGATCTCGGCTGACGCAAGGACCGGCGCGCCGTCCGACCGCCTGACGCGTTCGCGCACGATACCTTCCGGATCCTCGGCCCGAAAGCAGCCCAGGTGCGGCCGAGGGCCGGCGCCCGGCACCGCCTCCGTGAGGCTTGCCATGTCGACACCCGGCAGGTCCCGTGCACGCTCGAGCAGCCGGGCGAAGAACTGCCGGCCGCGCGACTCGGTGTAGCCGTCTATCAGCTGGCCGGATGGATCGATCGTGTGCCCTGGCAGCAGGATTCGAGCGGCCGTCAGGCCCGACGTGTCGAAGGTGACTCGCTGATCGTAGGCCTTGCGTGTGTTCTCGAGGAACATCGTCGCGGCCAGGATGAGCAGGACCGCCGCCGTGATCTGGATCGACACGAGCGACGTCTGAAGTCCCCGCGCCGGCGTGGCCACGGCTCCCGATGCGCCCGCCGCAAGCACCGGACGCAAAGACGCCGCGCGCGACGCACGCCACGCCGTCGTCAGTCCCACGAAGAGCGACGCGGCGGCGCCGAGCCCGAACGCAAACAGGAACACGCGCAGGTCGAACTCAATCGCGGTGTCGAGCCTCAGGCCCAGGGCGCGCGGAACGTTCATGACCGGGAACACGGCCGACAGCCAGCGAGTGATCCCTATCGCGATCGCCAGGCCGGCGGTCGCGGCGATGCCGGAAATCAGGGCCGCTTCGGCCAGGAACAAGCCCACGATGCGCGCCCGATTCGCGCCGAGCGACAGACGAACGGCGATTTCTCCGGCACGCTGCGTCCCGCGCGCGTAGAGCATGTTGGCGAGGTTCGCGCATGCGGCGAAGAACACGAGTGCGGCAAACGCGAGAATCCAGTACCCCAATGAGCCGGTGGGGTTGCCGCGTGCCGCGTCCACAATCCCAAATGTCGTGCGCGACGCCTCGGGCCCCGTGGAGAGAGCGGTGACGGTGGCGCCAATCTGCTCCTTGATTTCGTCACGTGGTGCGCCGGACCGAACGCGGACGTACGCCGGCACGCCGGGCCACCGGGGCTTCTTCCACCACGAGGGCGGCCGGACCGCCCCGGGATCCGCCGGCTGCAGCACCCAGACGTCCGTCATCCCGGAGAGACCGCTAAAACCTGGCGGCGCGACGCCGACGATGCGGCGGCGCGAGTACGCGAGCGCCATCGACGTCCGGCCGACGATGCCCGGATCGCCGGCGAACCACTGGCGCCACAACCGATCGGAGATGACGACGGTGATGCCGCCGAGCGGCCGTTCGTCTTCGGGCAGGAACCAGCGCCCGGCGCCGGTATCGAGACGGAAGACGTCTGGGTAACCGACCGTGACGTGCTCGCAGGTCGCGAACTCAGCGTGCCCTGGAATCTGCACGATGCAGTCGCTGGCAAGCGCGGCCGTGGAGGCTGTGATGGCCGGCGGCTTGTTGGCATCGAGCGCGCGGAAGTCCACGCGCTGCATCTCCAGCGCCCCGCCGCGCTCGCCCGGGTACTTCGAGTACACCTGGAACACGTCCGCGGTCCGCAACGCATCCGGCTTCAGCAGCAACGCATTGACGGCGCCGAAGATCGCCGTGGTCGCGCCGATGCCGAGCGCCAGTGTCAGGATGGCGATGACCGTAAAGCCGGGCGTCCGGCGCAATTGGCGCCAGGCATAGCGGACGTCGGCGACGAGAGGACTCACCTAGCCACTATCGGCAAGAGTCCCCTCAGGCTTTCCCGAAATAACCACTCAGCCCAGGTTCGGCGCGAGCCATCGCTCGGCCTCTTGGATTGTCATGCCTTGCCGTCGGGCGTAGTCCTCGAGCTGGTCGCGGCCGATGCGGCCGATGTTGAAGTACTTCGCCTGCGGATGGCTGAAGTACAAGCCGCTGACGGACGCGGGCGGGAGCATCGCGCAGGATTCAGTGAGGGTGATGCCCACCGCGGGCGCGTCGAGCAGCGTGAAGAGCGCGCGTTTCGGAGTGTGATCCGGGCAGGCGGGATAGCCGAACGCCGGCCGGATGCCGCGGTACTTCTCGGCCGCGAGCTCTTCGGCCGAGAGCCGTTCCTCGGCCGCATATCCCCAATCCTTGCGCGCCTGCGCATGCAGGTACTCGGCGAACGCTTCGGCGAGCCGATCCGCCAGTGCTTTGACGATGATCGCGCTGTAGTCGTCGTGCGTCTTCTCGTACTCATGCGCCAGTGCGTCGGCGCCGATGCCGGCCGTGACGGCGAACGCGCCGACGTAGTCCTGCGCGCCGGAGTCCTTGGGACCGACGAAGTCCGCGAGCGAGCGATTGGGCCGCGCGTCGGCGATCGGTTCCTGCTGCCGCAGCATGGGGAACCGCGCCACCTCCGCCTGCCGCGCGTCACCCTTATATAGAACGATGTCGTCGCCGATCGCGTTGGCCGGCCAGAACCCGTAGACCCCCCGCGCCGTGATCGTCTTGTCCCGCACGATCCCGTCGAGCAGCCGCCGGGCCTGACCGTACAGCTCGCGCGCGGCCGCGCCCTGCGCCGGGTCGTCGAGGATCGCCGGGAATCGTCCTTTCAGTTCCCAGGCGGCGAAGAAGAACGTCCAGTCGATGAACGGCACCAGATCCGCCAGGGCGGGCTCGACGACGCGCCGGCCGACGAACCAGGGCGCGGGAAGCTCGAGCGCGTCCCAATCGGTCTTCAGCCGGTTGGCCCGCGCGACTTCAAGTGGGAGCAGCGCTTTCGTCGGCCGAGCCGCATACTTCGCCCGCAGATCCGCCTGGTCGGCGCGAACGGTGGCGACAAACGCCTCCCGCTTCACATCGCTGATCAGGCTCGAGACGACGTCCACGGCCCGCGACGCGTCGAGGACGTGCACGGTCGCGCCGCCGAACTCCGGCGC
>JANOGJ010000294.1:0-2083 GCA_031405995.1 Acidobacteriota bacterium | reverse complement strand
CATCGTCAATCGCCTGCTGGTGCCGTACCTGCTCGATGCCATCCGCTGCTACGAGCGTGGTCTGGGCACGGTGGAGGACATCGACAAGGGCATGAAGCTCGGCTGCGGCCATCCGATGGGTCCGCTCACGCTGCTCGACTTCGTGGGTCTCGACACGACCTACTACATCGCGAACATCATGTTCGATGAATACAAGGACGCGATGTTCGCGGCGCCGCCACTGCTCAAGCGCATGGTGCTCGCGGGGAAGTTAGGCAAGAAAAGTGGCGAGGGCTTTTACAAGTACTGAATGGAGGGCGGGGCTTCAGCCCCGCCGGATCGCCGGGTCTGAAGACCCGGCCTCCATGTCTTCCAATTTCATCGTCTTGAGCTTTTCCGCCGCCATGTACTTGAATGCCCGGTCTTCCGGCGCCCAGTCGGGATTCAACGGCGCGTCGATCACCTGTTGAAGCATCGCGCGGCCGGCGTCGCGCTTGCCGGAATCGATCAATAGCTCCGCCAGAAAATAGAGCGTGACCGTGCTCTGCGGGTTGTACGCGAGTGCCTTGCGGAGGTGGGCTTCCGCCTTGCTGGTGCTGCCGCCAAAGAGGCCCGGCACTTTGAAGTACCAGCGGCCAAGCGCGCGGTCGGCCGATCCTTGCTGCCAGCCGGGATCGATCGCGAGCACGCGGAGCAGCGCGTCCTTGATCTTGCCGCGGTACTTCAGTCCCTGCCACATCCCGAACGATTCGGCGAGCGCGCCCATGTTGGCGGCCATCCAGAAGTGGCCTTCGGGCTTGCCGGGTTGCCGCGCGATCGCCCGTTCGCCGGCCTTGAGGCCCGCATCGAGCGCGGCGCGACGTTCGCTGTCGGGCGCGTGCGTCCCCATCCAGTAGTTCGCGCGCGCCAGCTTCCAACTCGCCTCGAAGTCCTTGCCCGCCGCCGCGCGCGCCGCCCAGATGTCCCTGGCCTGCCGCGCGCTGGCGAGATTCTCCCGCTGGCGGTAGAGCGCGTCCGGGTCGGGCGCCTGCGCGCTCGGCCGCGCCGCGCTCGCCGCGAACGTCATTAGAACGGCCAGGAGGTAGAATGCGGTCATGCAGGACACGCTCAGGCGCTTGCTCGCGGAGATCGGCGAAGACCCCGACCGTGAAGGCCTGCGCCAGACCCCGCGCCGCGTCGAGCAGTCACTCAGGTTTCTCACGAGCGGATACGGGGCCGATCTCGACGAGATCATCAACGACGCCCTCTTCACCGTCGAGTATAACGAGATGGTGATCGTGCGGGACATCGACTTCTACAGTCTGTGCGAGCACCATATGCTGCCGTTCTTCGGTCGCTGCCACGTGGCCTACATTCCCGACGGCCGCGTGATCGGCCTGAGCAAGCTGCCGCGCATTGTGGACGCGTTCGCGCGCCGGCTGCAGGTGCAGGAGCGCCTCACGCAGCAAATCGCGGAGACCATTGAAGCCAAGGCCCGGCCGCTCGGCGTTGGGGTCGTCATCGAAGCGACGCACCTCTGCATGGCGATGCGCGGCGTGGAGCGGCAGAATTCCGTGACCGTCACCAGCGCGATGCGCGGCGTCTTCCACGACGACGCGCGGACGCGGTCCGAGTTCCTCGAGCTCATTCGACTGCGCGGGGCCGGGTTGTCCCGCGGGACGATCGCCGAGGGATTCGCCTGCGTCCAGGACTAGCGCGATGCGCCGGAACGCGCGTCGGGCGCTTGTCCCGGTGGTCCTCGCGACTCTCGCCGTGCTGGTCGCCGATCTGGCCGCCGGTCCGCTCGCCGCGGGCCAGGGCCGCGCGACCGCGAAACCGGCGCGGCGGATGACGACGACCGCCGCCTGCTCGAGCGATCTCGGCCTGGGTGTCACCGGCCGCCGCCGCTACTGCGACGTGCTCGTCGCGAAGACCGGGGCGGCCAGCATCTCGATGCCCATCCCCGCGCATATTGGCGCCGCGACGCTGATGTTCGACCTCCACAATCGCTTCACGGTCCCGCCGAAGGGCGCGGAGCCCGCCGACGCCTTCGTCCGCGCGGCGGCGATCGTGGCCGTGGTCCGGCCCATGGGCCAGGTGATCGACCGCGCGGCCGTCCGCCGCG
>JANOGJ010000309.1:0-4819 GCA_031405995.1 Acidobacteriota bacterium | reverse complement strand
CCGCCGACCGCCATCGAGCGCGAGATGACGCCGCGCGCGCTCTGGTCGGCCACGAAGTCACCCGGCCAGTTGTTTTCCCCGTAGTCCAGGTTCCGCTTGCGATATGCCGCGCGGTTTTCGAAATCGAACAGCCGCTTGCCGGCCTCGACGACGATGACCGACCACGCCGGCCGCCGTTCGGCCAGCTTCTCGGCGATCATCGCGGCCGTGATGCCGCCGCCGATGATGACGACGTCGGCTTCGTGGCGGGCCATGACTAATCCCGGAGAGCGCCTGACGCGCTTTCCGTGGCGCCCGCGCGCAGCGGTGCCGGGGGGCGGTCGGAGCCGTCAAGAGTGCGGCAGCGATCGCGTCCGATCTGGGCTTGGTACGCGAGATCCCATGCGTCGCCGCTGGAAAAATAGAAGCCCATGAAGTCGGCGACGAGGTTTGCGCCCGTCGGCCGATTGGGCAGGCGTTGCACCGGCTGGGGATCGTTCAGCGCCGCTTCGACAATCGCGCGACGTCCGTCCAACGCCAGCGCCACGAACGACGCGGCGCCGCGGGTCGTCGCCGCCTTGTCCAGCGCGGCGAACTGCGCGGGATATCTGGGCGCGGGCGACGGTCCCGAGGGCGCGCTGAGGTTCGACGAGCCGTAGCCGTGGCCGCGATCGGCGCCTTCCTTGTAGTTGCGCACCCACGAGACGAAGTTGGTGACGACGCGGTCGCGCGCGGCGTTATTCAGAGCTGACGGCAGCACGACTTCTGCGATCGCCTTCAGGGTGGCGGTCTCGGCCTCGGTGATGGGCGGGGCCTGCGCGAAGAGTTTCAGGCCGGACAAGGGCCGGGCCGCGAATACGGCCGCGAGAGACTGAAGCAGCGCGCGGCGCTTCATGGACGGCTGATTATCGATGTGACGGCGATCCTTGTCCAGTTCACACGGAGAGACGGAGGATCCACGGAGACCCGGAGACACCTTGGGGGAAACCCAAAGATCTTTCCGTTCCTCCGTCAACCTCCGTTGCCTCCGTGCGAAATAGATCCAGAACTAGACGCGGACAGTGAACTCGGCCTCGAAGCCGCCTGTCGTCGGGCGCCGCAGGTCGAGCTGCAGGCCGAAGCGATCGGCGACTTCGCGCGCGAGCGCGAGTCCCAGGCCCCGGCCGCCTGGACGCCGCGTGCGGGACTCGTCGCCGCGGAACCGCTTGTTGGCGGTGAGGCCCGCGAACGCCTCGTCGGAGACGCCGGGTCCGTTGTCGCTGATGCGCAGCGAGAAACGGCCTCCGTGCTCGTAGCCGCGGAGCTCCACTTGCACACGCCCGCCTGGCCGATTGTGCAGGATCGCGTTGTCGAGCACGTTCCCGATCGCCTGTTGCAGCAGGAGCGCGTCAGCCTGGACCGTGACGCTGCCATCCGGCGCGGGCAGATCGATCGACACGCCGGCGGCGCGCGCGAGCGCTTCGCGGCCCGAGACGAGGCGGGTCACTACCGCCGCGAGGTTCACCTGGTCTCGCGGCGACGTCTCCGTCACCGTGCGGAGCCGCGCGACCGCCGCCAGATTCTGCAGTCGCGATTGGAGCTGATGCGCGTCGCGAACGGCCCGGCGCACGTCGGCCGTCACGCCGGGCGCCAGGTCGCTTCGCTGCTCGAGTTGCCCGAGTCGTGTCTCCAGCTCCGCGAGCGGCGCCGCCACATCGTCACTCGTGATCTCGACGTGGCGCCGCAGCGCCTCCTCGCGGTCCCTGGCATCGGCGCTGCGCCGGCGGATGTCGGCGGCCGCCTCGTTGAAAGCCGCGCCGAGCGAGCTCACGTCATCGTTGCCGCGGACGGACAGGATGCCGCTGTAGTCGGCGTGGGCCGATGCGCGCACGCCGGCCGCCAGCGTCGAAATTCGCGCCGCCGTCGGCCGCGCCGTGGCGAAGGCGATCAGAAAACAGATGAGGAACACGCCGCCGAACATGAGCGCGCGCGTCCGCATCGGATTCGGCGGCGGCCGCATGCGATAGAGCAACGCGGCGCACGGCCCGGGGCTCCAGCCCGTGAGCTGCGCCATCTGCAGCCCGGTCCCGACCTTGCTCTGGTACGGCCCCTGCATCGAGCGCGCGGGCGGCGACGCGCGCATCGCGCGCTTGAAATCATCGGGGAATCTCGGACCGGCGGTGCTCGTGGGCGAGAACTGATCGTCGTAGGCGAAGAACTCGAACGGCAGCTCCTCCGTGCTCGGACGCGGCAGCTTCACGTCCGCGTCAGGCTGCAGGCGCTCGGCCGCGGTGGGCCGTCCCGTCCTTGGACCCGCCAGGAACCACCCGGGATCGGTCTCGCACGCGTCGCGGACGCTGTCGGTCAGGCTCGCGCGGACGACGCGCTCCAGCGCGGCCGCGGCGTCACGCGTGCGCACACGCTCGACGGCAAACACGATGAGCCCCGCCGCGGGAAGCGCGATGAGAAGGCTCGCGATAGTGGTGCGGCGGCTGAGCGTCATGCCGGCTCACCCTACGCGTCGCCGTTACTTGAAGAGGTACCTGAGCCCTGCCCAGAACATGTGGTGCACGTCGTGGGGTTCGTTCTTCTCTTTGAACATCCGGCGCCACTCGAACACGAACTGCAGCTGATGCTTGCTGACGGCGTTCTTCCAGACCGGCACACCGGCCCCGACGAGCAATCCGGGCGTCCGGTTCTCGCTGTGCGTGAGATCCCAAAAGGTGATGCCCGCGCCGAGGTAGCCGCCGTTGCTGAATACGTAGTCAATCGGCGCGTCGACGAACAGCGCCATGCGGCCGCCTTCTTCGAGGTTGGCGGCCACGCCGAGGGCGGGCGCGAACGCCCAGTGATCCGCCATCTTGACGGCGACACCCGTCTTGAATCCGGCGATCAAACACCCGCCGCACGCCTCCGGCACCCGCGCGCGACCATGCTGCTTGCCAAACAACCCGGCGATGAACGGGCGCACGCGCAGGTCGCGGGCTTCCTGGGCGAGTCCGGCCGCTTCGACCCGCGCGGCCTCGGCGCGTGCCGCTTCCACGCGTCCGGCCTCCGCGCGTGCCGCCTCGGCCCGTGCCGCTTCCACGCGCGCGGTTTCCACGCGTGCGGCCTCCACACGCGCGGCTTCCACGCGCGCGGTTTCCACGCGTGCGGCCTCCACGCGCGACGCCTCGACGCGTCCCGCTGCAGCCCGCGCCGCTTCTGCCCGTGCCGCCTCCACGCGCGCCGCCTCGGCCCGGGTCGCCTCTCGACGCGCGGCCTCACGGCTCGGCTCGCGGCGAACCAGGGATAAATTGCCGCAGATTTCCGGGACGAAGAACGTATAGGTCTGGTTCAGGTCGTCCACGATGAACTCAAATCCCTCGAGAGGAGCCTTCCCATCCCAGCGCACATTGCGCAAGACGTTGGGCCGCGTCCCGCGCCGGCGGGCCATCCATTCCATGCTCGTGCCCGGAGCGAGAGTCGTCTCCGTCACGAGGCCCTCAGCGAGGATCTTGCGGACCTCGGCGTCGAGCGACGCGAGCCCCGCGTCGTTCATCACCGTCGTGAGGTCCTTCTGAATCCTCGGCCGGGCCATCGACCGCTTCAGCGCGTCGATCGTCCGGACCGGTGGGACGAAGCGGGTAGGGCCGCCAAGACTCCGCAGCGACTGGACGCGGTCGGCCGGCGCCTGCTGTTGGGCCTCCGCTGCCGACGGGAACCCGAACAACACGAGCGTCAGCCCGACACAGATCAGGCCCTTTAGGTAACGGCCATGGTTCATCGCCATCCAGGAATTATACGCCCCGGTGGCGCCGCAACTCCGCCGACGGGTGTGGATTAGATCCGCCACAGGTACCACGCGGCAATCGATCGATACGGCCGCCACGGCTCGGCAAGCCGTTCCATCGTCCGCTCCGCGGGACGCCGCTTCATGCCGTGGAGCTTCTGCATGCCCTTCACGATGCCGAGGTCGCCCACCGGGAAGATATCAGGCCGGTTGAGCCGGAACATCAGGAACATCTCCGCTGACCATCGGCCGAGGCCCTTCACGGCCGTGATCGCCGCGAGCACTTCTTCGTCCGGATGGCCGTCGAGCGCATGCAGATCGAGACGGCCGTCGCGCACGTGATCAGCCAAATCGTAGAGGTAGGAAATCTTCGGCCGGCTGAGACCGGCGCCGCGCAGCGCCGTGGCGTCGAGCGCCATGACGCGGTCGGGCGTCATCGCGTCCGGGCCACCGGCCAGCGCCACCACGCGGCCGAAGATCGTCTCCGCGGCTTTGCCCGAGAGTTGCTGCGAGGCGATGACTTTGACGAGTCCGGCAAACGGCTCGAGGCCGCGGTGGTCGGGCAGCCCGCAGCGGCCGACGCGCTTGATGACGGCGCCGAGCCTGGGGTCGCGCCGCATCAGCGTCCGCCGCGCGCGCTCGAACTCAGCTTCCGTGAGCGCGCGGGCAATCAAGGGGGTACGACCCCCTCCAGCCTCGCCAGCACGCGCTCGCGGCCGACGAGCGCCAGCACCTCGAACACGCCGGGACTGACGGCCTGACCCGTGACCGCCACGCGCGTGGCGTGAATCAGGACGCCCGGCTTGATCCCGCGTTCCTCGGCCAGCGCCCGCAGCGCGGCCTCCAGCGTCGGCGCGTCGAACGGCGAGACGCTGGCTAGCCGGACGCGCCACGCCTCGAGGTGCGGCCCGAGATCCGGCGCCGACAGGTGCTTCGCGACCGCCGCCGGATCGCGCGCGATCGCGTCGGCCAGAAACGGCTGGATCTGCGGGACGAGGTCCGCGAGCGTTCGGGCGCGCGGCTTCACCAGGTCGATCGCGGCGACCGCGCGCGCCGGGTCCGCCTCGGCGGCGGCCGAAAGCCCGGCGG
>JANOGJ010000276.1:0-2610 GCA_031405995.1 Acidobacteriota bacterium | reverse complement strand
GGTCGAGACGCGAGATGGCGCCGAACTGGCTCTCGTTGTAGAGCCACCGGCTGTCGCGCCAGTCGACCTCGTTGTAGAAGCCGTCGGCGCAGCCGACGTTGGTCCAGTCCTCGAACGGGATATTGCCGCCGCCCCGGCGCGTGCTCGGCCCCTTCACGCAGCCGTTGTCCTGGATGCCGCCGTACACGTTGTACGGCACGTCCATGTCGAAGCCGATGGCGTAAAACTGCGCGTGCGGCAGGTTGTCCGGGTGCGTCCACGTGCGGCCGCCGTCGAAGGTGACGCCCATGCCGTGGTCGTACCCGTTCAGCATGTGCAGGCTGTCCTTCGGGTTGATCCAGAGCGCGTGGCTGTCGCCGCCGAGGCCGGCGCCCTGCCAGGTCTGGCCGCCGTCGCGCGATTCCAACGAACCCGCGCTCAACACGTACAGGTGATTCTTGTCGTTCGGATCGACGCGGACCTGGCCGTAGTAGTACGGCGGGTTGCCGCCGCCGAAGCCGCCACGTCCGCCGCGACCCGCCGCGGGTGGCGCGCCGGCCACGGGCGCAGGTGCCGGGGTTACGGGCGCCGGCGCGATTTGCCGCCACGTCTTGCCCGCATCCTCTGAACGGTAGAGCTGATCGCCGATCGATCCGTCGCCAAACCCCTCGGCCATGCGCTTCTGCCGCACATCCGCGGCCTGCGTCGCCGAATTCGCGTTCTCGATGATCGCGTAGACGACCATCGGGTCCTGCCGGAAGATCGCGAGGCCGATGCGGCCGAGGAGTCCCGTCGGCAGGCCGCCCGTGAGCTTCACCCAGGTTTTGCCTCCGTCGATCGTCTTGTAGATCCCGCTGCCGGGTCCGCCCTCGGCGAACGACCACGGCCGGCGCACCTTGTCGTACGCCGCGGCGTAGACGACCAGCGGGTTCTTCGGGTCCATCGCGACGTCGACGACGCCGACGTCCTTGCCGTCCGACTTCACGACGAGCGACTTGCCCCACGTCTTGCCGCCGTCGATCGTCTTGAACAGGCCGCGCTCCTCGTTGTCGGAGTACAGCTTGCCGAGCGCCGCGACGTACGCCGTGTTGGGATCCGTCGGGTGGACGACGATGCGGCCGATGTGGTGCGAGTCCCGGAGGCCACCGTGCGTCCACGTGCGCCCGGCGTCCCGGGAGACGTAGACGCCGTCGCCCCAATACGCGCTGCGCGAGTTGTTGCCTTCGCCCGTGCCGAGGTACACGACGTCCGGGTTGGACTGCGAGACCGCGACGGCGCCGAGTGAGGCGACCGGGCCGGTCTCGAACAGCGGCGTGAACGTCATGCCGTTGTTCTCGGTCTTCCACAAGTGGCCCGTGGCCGTCGCCCCATAGAAAATGCGCGGCGTCGCCTCGACGACCGCGAACTCGACGAAGCGTCCGCCCTGGCGCGTCGGGCCGATGTCGCGGAAGCCGATGCCGCGGAAGAGGTCGGGCGCTTGCTGGGCGGTGAGCGAGAGCGTCGCGCCGATCGCGACGCACGCAGCGGCAATCAAGCCGACGCGCAACCCGCGCGTCCGGCGAACGACTGGGATCATGGGGTGACCTCTAGCGCGCGACGCCGGCCGGAGTGCAGTGTTTGTCGAACGCCATCGTCAGGAGGTCGGCGATGCTTTCGGCCGTGCGCTGTTCGATGTCGCGGCGCTCGACCATGTAGAGCAACTTGCCGTCCCGAAGGAGGGCGATCGACGGCGACGACGGCGCGAAGTTGGTGAAGTACTCGCGGGCGTGCGCGGTCGCCTCGACATCGGCGCCGGCGAACACCGTCGCCAGCGAGTCCGGCTTGCTCGGGTGCCGCAGCGCGAGGGCGATACCCGGGCGGGCCTTGCCGGCCGCGCAGCCGCAGACCGAGTTGACGACCATCATGACGACGCCGGGCGCCTTCACGGCCGCGTCGACGTCGGCGGGCGTGCGGCACTCACGCGCGCCGAGCGCCGTGAGTTCCTGGCGCATTGGAGCAACGAGGTATTCAGGGTATGGCATAGGATTGATTATATGCCGTCTCTGACCCGCCGCCGCGCGCTCGCAGGCGGACTCGCCTGGGCGGCGGGGATCGCGGCGACGCGCGCGGTCGAAGCCGCGCAGCAGCGCGGCCTCGATCAATTCCTGATGCCGGCGCCGCCGTGCAAGGACGACAAGCTGACGCCGGCGATCGCGCCCGATCCGCCGTTCCGATCTGATGCGCCCGCGCGCACATCGCTCCTCGAGCCGGGCGTCGGCGGCCCGCGCGTGAGGCTCTCTGGTTTCGTGCTCGGGCTGACCTGCGGCCGCATCAAAGGCGCGCGCGTGGACTTCTGGCACGCTGCCGCCGCGGGCGCCTCCGCCCGCGCGGGCGCGCGGCTTCGCGGCCGCAAAACGCCGGATGCCGAGGGCCGCTACCGTCTCGAGACCGTGCGGCCCGGCCCGACGCCCGGCCGCGCGCGACGACTCTCGGCGCGCATCGAGCCGCCGGGGAAGCCGGCGCTCGTGACCGAGCTCTTCTTCCCCGACGATCCCGGCGCTGCGCGCGACAAGCTCTTCAAGCCCGCGCTCGCGATGCGCCCCGTGCCGGGTGCGCCCGCGGGGACATACGCGTTCGATTTCGTCTTCGATC
>JANOGJ010000274.1:0-1529 GCA_031405995.1 Acidobacteriota bacterium | reverse complement strand
CGGTGGAAGCGTAGTGAATCGCTGATGTCTGCGACGGCATCCTCGCGCGCGCGATCGGCAGCGAAACGCGCTTCGGTGCCGCGCTCGACATCGTCTGCGACCGCGCATGCTGCGCGCTCGTCCTGCTCGGTGCCGTCACGCTCGAGCCGTCGTTCGCGTTGCCGGTCGCGATCTACCTGCTCGCCTTCGTCGTCGTCGACACGCTGCTCTCGCTGACCTTTCTGCCGGACCACGTGGCGGTCCTCGACGCGCTCGCCGCGTTGGGTATCGGCGGCGGACGAACCTACGACGCGCTGATCGCCGCGGCCGCCTCGCACGCCAAGGCTGATGAACTCCTGACGTTCAACGTCCGCCACTTTGAGAAGGTGTCCGGCGGCATGGCGGTCGTTGAACCCTGAACCTATGAACCCTGAACCGGCCTCTTCACCGTCCTGAATCCGACGTGATTGCTCCCCGTCGACACTTCGCTCTTGCCGCGCGTGCCGACGAGATAGCGTGAGCAGTACTGATCGGTGCAGAGGAACGCGCCGCCGCGTTGCACGCGCTTCTTCGCGCCCGGCTCGCCGGGATCGTGCGAGTCGGCGGGTCCCGCGGGATTGACGGCCACCGGGCCGGTGGCGGCGAGCGTCGCGTAGTAATCCGGCCGATACCAGTCGCTGACCCATTCCCACACGTTGCCGGCGACGTCGAAGAGCCCGTACGCATTCGGCGGGTACTGCGCGACCGGCGCCATGCCCGCGAATCCGTCGGCGCCGGTGTCGTGCATCGGGAACGCGCCCTGATGCGTGTTGGCGCGAGGGCGGCCGGCTGGCGCGAACTCGTTGCCCCACGCGTAGAGGTTGCCGGTGAGCCCGCCGCGCGCGGCAAACTCCCACTCCGCCTCGGTGGGGAGGCGCGTGCCGGCCCACGTGGCGTAGGCCTCGGCATCCGCGTAGGCGACGTGCACGACCGGGGATCGATCGCGGCCGCGACAATGACTGGTCGGACCCTCGGGATGACGCCAGTTCGCGCCGGGGACGTATCGCCACCACTGCAGCGCGTTGCCGAGATCGACGGGACGATCGGGCGGCGTGAAGAGAGTCGAGCCCGGCACGAGGAGCGCGGGCGGCGCGCCGGAAAAGTCCGCGGGATTGAGCTTGCGCTCCGCGACGGTGACGTACCTCGTCGCCTTCACGAACGCGGCGAACTGCTCGTTCCTGACTTCCGTCGCGTCCATCCAGAAGCCGCCGACTGCGACGCGGTGGATCGGCTGCGGGTCGCGCGTGATGCCGGGCACGTCGCAGAGCGCCTCGGCGGCGACGTCGCTGCCCATCGAGAACTCGCCGCCGGGAATCCACACCATGCCGGCGGGCTGAGGTGAGGGCGCCGGTGTCGTCAAGGGCACCGTCGGCGGGAATGTCGGCGCCTCGCGTGGGGAATTGCAGGCGGCAGCGAGGGCGAGGATCAGGGTGCATTGGAGGCGGCGGTCTTTAGACCGCCGCGCGCGTCGGGCCGGGTCTGAAGACCCGGCCTCCATTCCGCCAATGGCC
>JANOGJ010000273.1:0-3027 GCA_031405995.1 Acidobacteriota bacterium | reverse complement strand
ACGCCGGGGGGGCCGCCCCCCAGGTACGCCCACCGGGGGGGGCATAGCCCCCCCCGCGGCCGAAGGCCGCGCGGAGGTCGAAGAAAACTAGCGGACGAATGACCCACCAGTTCGCTCCACCAGGGTCATTCGTCCGCCAGTTCCCTTCGACCTCCTGACGACGCCAGGCTAGGTTGCACATTCTGCAACCGGACGTCTTCCGGCGCGTTGCGATTCTTTCAATACGGGTGCGCCAATATTCCGTGATTTGAGGGCCGCAGCGGCGGATCCGTTCTTGCAACTGGGGGCCGGCGTGGTCCTGCAAACCAGTCCTCTCGTCCACTCGGTCCTCGGATCTGCGATCGCCGTGCACCGGGCGCTCGGTCCCGGTCTCCTGGAGTCCGTGTATCGACGGTGTCTCGTGTACGAACTTGATCTGGCGCAATTGCGAGTGGCCAGCGAGGTTCCGCTACCCGTCGAGTACCGAGGCGTCCGTTTGGATGGCGGCTACCGGGTGGACCTCGTGGTTGAGGACGAGTTACTCATCGAAATCAAGAGCGTTGAACAGTTGCTTCCCGTCCACCGGGCGCAGGTCTTGACCTACCTGAAGCTTTCTCGACTGAAGCAGGGGCTCCTGATCAATTTCAACGTCTACCGGCTGAAGGATGGGGTGCAGAGCCTGCTTTTGTAGACAAGCGGTCTTCCCCTTCCGACCTTCATGCTCTTCATGTTCTTCATGGTGAAGTCTTTGGATCTTGTACCCACGATAACGCCCCTGACGGGCACTTCTCGACCTGCGCGACGATCGTCTTCGTGTCGGCGTGCTGCAACTCGATCCATGGCACCCGTCGCGGCCTGAACACCTGGGGCAGCCCTCGCGCGCAGATGCCGCCGTGCTGGCAGAGATCGGGTTTCCAGATGACGGTCACTTCACCGTTCGAGTAGCGCTTGGTCATTCAGGCCTGCGTTGGGTTTCCCCAAAGTGTTTATCTTCCTTCATGTTCTTCATGGTGAATGTTCTTGATCTACTTCAATAGTCTCGGCGACGCCAGCAGCTTCCCGAATTCCCGCCAGCGCTCGATCGACTTGTCCGGCGTGCCGCCGCGCGATTCGACGTACCGCCGGGCGAGGTCGCGCCCCCAGGTTGTAGTTGATCACGTAGCTGCGGTACTGGTCGAAGAACCTGGTGCGCTGGAGCGCGCGGTCAGCCGGCATCATCGCGAATGCCTCGAGCCAGGCGGCCGCGGCCGCGCGGTCGGTCTCTCCATTCAGGTACCGGCGCGCCGCTTCGTTGCCCGCGTAGTTGAGCTGGTCAGTCAGGTGTTGAACCGCCGCCCACGACGAGGCCGACGTCGGGTCGAGGCCGGCGAGCGGGTAGAGCGTCTCGCGCTCGAACAATGTCCGTTCGTCGCCAGGAAACGCGATGTCGATGCCGAAGTTGGCCGTGCCCTCGGCCACGAGCGACTGCGGCGAGAACAGCGGGTAGACCGAAAACTCGACCCAGCCTCGTCCCTTGACGAGCGTGTGCTCGAGCAGAACGTTGTAGACGTGGTGTCCGGGATACCCTTCGTGACACGCGAGGTCGATCGCGCGATCGATCGTGATCGGCAGGTCCGTGTTGACCTGGATGACGCTCGTGAACCCGCCCTTGTACCAGTTGTAGGCGCTCCAGGATTTGCCCGTGACGTACTCGAGTTGGAACATCTCCTCGGGCGGCAGGGCCATGCGGGCGACCGTTCGGGCGCGGCACCCGGCGATGGCCGCCCGGAACACCGCGTCGAGCTTCGCCGGCGGGACGACGAAAGCCTTGCGGAACTCGGCGTACCGGTGCTCGACGGGACCGCGTCCGGGCAGCAGGCGGCCGAGCTCCCCGATCACCGTGCGGAACTCGTCCTCGCTCTTTCGCGGCGCCTCCGCGTCGTACAGCCGGCGCGATTCGTCGTCGAACGAGAACTTCTGGCCCTTGAGCATCGCGAGGCGCGTCTCGACGGCCCCGATCTGCCGATCGAGATACGTCCGGCGAAGTTGGACGGCCTCCTCGGTGTCCGCCGGCAGCGTCACCTGCGCGAGCTCGGCTCGGAGCGCCCGCGCGCGGGTCGCCAGGTCGTCGAGCGGCATCGCCGCGCCCGCCGGCTTCCACGCGGGGTCGCCGTAATAGGCGTCGACGAAGTCCGCGTCGTGCTGGCCGGCGAGCAGCACGATCTTCACGTAGCGTTCTGCGATGTCGTTCATGTTTGGAACCGGCGGCGCCACCGCGCAACCCGTGGCGGCCAGTATGACGAAGTTCAGAGGAACAAAGAGGACGCGCCTGGCGCGAGCGAAGCGGCCGATCGGGGCGATCAACATGGCGCCTATAGTACGATGCCTGCCGTATGGAACTCGCCGTTCAGACGACCGGTCTTCGCAAAGCCTTCGGCGATCTGGTCGCCGTCGCCGGCATCGACCTCGCCGTGCCGCGCGGCAGCTTCTACGGGTTTCTCGGACCGAACGGCGCCGGCAAATCCACGACGATCAAGTGTCTGACGGGCCTGCTCTCGCCGACGGGCGGCACGTTCCGCATCCTCGACATGGACCCGGCGGCCGACCCCGTCGCCGTGAAGCGCAAGACCGGCGTCGTGCCTGAGGACCTGGCGCTGTTCGATCGGCTCACGGGCGCCGAGACGCTCGCGTTCGTCGGCCAGGTCTACTGCCTCGACAAGGCGAGCGTGCGGGCCCGGTCGGCCGAGCTCTTCGAGCTGATGGACCTTCGCGGGGCGTCCAACGATCTGGTGGCCGACTACTCGCACGGCATGAAGAAGAAGATCGCGCTGTCGGCGGCGCTCCTGCCGGCGCCGCGCCTGCTGTTCCTGGACGAGCCGTTCGAGGGCATCGACGCGATCGCCTCACGCCAGATCAAGGACCTGCTGACGCAATTCGTGCACGGCGGGGGCACGGTGTTCCTGACCTCGCACATCCTCGAGATCGTCGAGCGCATCTGCGACCACATCGGCATCATCCACAAGGGCAAGCTCGTGGCGCAGGGGTCGCTCGCGGACCTGCGGTTGCACG
>JANOGJ010000267.1:0-1849 GCA_031405995.1 Acidobacteriota bacterium | reverse complement strand
CAATGGCACGATAATAGCGTCATCAACGTGACCGATCACAGGCAGAAAGTCGGGGATGAGGTCGACGGGTGAAAGGGCATATGCGACACCGCACCCAAGGAGGATGCGGGCGAACCAGGGTGTTCGCGGGTCACGCAGCACAAGGCCGCAGACACGAACTTCCTGAACCAGATTTCGAGCGACCGCTCTGAGCTTGGCGAGCAACGGTCCCTCCTGCGAAAACTTGGCCCTCGCGAGAGTTGGCCCCTACCTTTCAACCCGAGCACGAGCTGTCGGAGAAGCGAGTGCGGTCCGTTCGACTCTTACTCCTCCGTGTGGCTAACGCTCCCGCTCACCTGCGGCGGGCGCACACCCTCGTGACATTGAACCCCGCACCCGACGCCCGCCGGCAGGTGCAGCGGGTTGTTGGGCGGCGCCGCTTCGGCTATATTCTCGGCATGACGAAGGCCACCGAAGCGGTGCTGGCTGATGCCCTTAGGCTCGACGCCGATTCCCGCGCCCGGCTCGCCGCTGAGATACTCGCGAGCCTCGACGGACCTGCCGACCCAGACACAGAACAGGCCTGGCGGGCGGAGATCGCGCGGCGTGTCGCCGACTTGGAAGCCGGCAAGCTCAAACTCGAGTCCTGGGCAGAGGTAAAGCGTCGGATCGAAAAATCGATCCTCGGCCGGTGAAGCGCGAATTCGGCGTCCGGATCGCCGGACCCGCGTCCGAGGAGTTCACCGAGGCCGTGCGCTGGTACGAGACGCGTCGGCCCGGCCTCGGCGCTGAGCTGTACGATGCCGTCAATGCGACGATTGAGGGCATCGAGCGGCAACCTGAGATCGGAGCGACCGCGCACGAAGACCCCCAAAGCCGCCGCGTGTTGGTCGCGCGGTTTCCCTACCACGTCGTCTACCGCTTGGAAGATGATGAAATCGTGATCTTGGCGATCGCTCATATGAAACGCCGCCCGGGGTTCTGGAAGCATCGCAGCTGACCCCTCGTCCGCCCAACGCTCCGCGTCAGGCGCGGCGGGCGAACGCCCGACATGCCAGCCCATCTCCTCCCAACCCGCCCGCCGTCGCCTGCACGCAGTAGTTAGACACCGACCCGATGAACCTGGCCCGCCTTGACGTTCCCGAGGGTTCGCCGCAGTTCCGGGAGCAGGCGTAGCAGGAACTCAATCTTGTTGCGGCGCGTCACAAGCACGACGAGCACTATGTTGAATTTGGCAACCGCCTGCTGATAACTGATGCGCTGATCGGTGGTGAGGAAAACATCGAACTGCCCTTCCGCCATGGCGAGGAGGTCCCCGTTCTCCCGGGACGCCCACCCCATCTCCGGAACGGTGCGTACTTCGTGCCCGACAAGCTCGCGGCCCAGTCGGGCCGGAACACACTCGTCAAGCAGAATTCGCATGCGCCAACACCGATTCCTTGGCCAGTTCAAGCACCGCGACGGCGTGCTCGCGACTCACGGTGGGAAAATCCTGAAGGAAGCTGTTGAGCGTATCGCCTTCCTCGAGATAGTCGAGGAGAGTCTGGACAGGAACCCGCGTACCGGCGAAGACGACCGCGCCACTCATTACGGCGTCGGACCGCGTGATCAGGGGCTTGGAAAGGGCCATGCTTGCCTCGTTCGAAAGATGGCCACAGTATAGCGAAACGATGACACGTGTGTCTAACGCTCTGCGTCAGGCGCGGCGGGCGCACGCCGAGGTTGAGTGTCGAGCGTGAACGCGCCGCCCGCCGTCGCCTGCACGCAGTTGTTATACAGATGCAGTTGACCAACTCTACGCTGTCTGACCACCTCGACTGTAACGACACGCATCACCACGACCGCCGCCGACCACAACTGACCCCGGCGT
>JANOGJ010000261.1:0-2135 GCA_031405995.1 Acidobacteriota bacterium | reverse complement strand
GAGCATGCGGCCTATCACCGGATCGAGGCGGCTCGAGCAGCCAGGCAGTTTCCAGTCTTGCTGGGTCTGCTCGCCGATGGGGCGCTGACGCTGACGACCGTCGCGCTGCTGCGACCGCACCTGACGACCGAGAACCACGCGCGCGTGCTGGAGCCTGCACGACACAAGACGAAGAGGGAAGTCGAGCACCAGGTCGCGTGCCTGGCGCCGAAGCCTGATCAGGGAACGCTCGTACGCAAGCTCGCGGCGCCGATGCTGGTCGAAGCTCCCGAGCCAGAGGCCGTCGATCAGCCACAGATCGCGCTACCTCAGAAGGCGGTCCGCACGGTGGTCGCGCCCCTTGCTGAAACCCGCTTCCTGATCAAGGTGACGGTCAGCGCTGAGACCGCTGCGCTTTCGAAGGGCCTCAGGGTCGCTGCAGGGAAACTGGCCGCCTCGAGTTCCACCACGTCATTCCGTTCGCGACCGGCGGGCCGACCAACGCAGCCAACGTCGCCCTGCGCTGTCGGGCGCACAACAGCTTCGAAAGTGAGCGACAATTCGGGCGCTGGACTCGCACGGAGGTGACCTGACATGGACGAGCTGCGATTGGCATTGCGCCGGCTGTTCAAGCGTCCCGGTACGTCCCTCGCGTCGGTCCTGACGCTCGCCTGCGGCATCGCGGGCGCGGCCTCGGCGTGGTCACTGCTCTCCGCTGTCCTTCTCCATCCGCTGCCTGTCCAGGACTCCGATCGGATCATGGTTGTTGGCGCGCGCAGGGCCGACAGTCAGGAAACCCAAACGACCTTCGTGTATCCGACGATTGACGCCGCGCGGACGAGTGGGGCGTTCGAGGACGTCGCTGCCGGCGGCGCGTGGTCCTGACGACGAGCGAGGCGCGGCGCCGGTGGTCGTGTTGTCCGATCGGTTCTGGCGAAGTGCATTCGGCCCCGACGTATCCGTCATCGGGCAAACGATCGACGTGGCGGGACGCCAAGTCCGCATCGTCGGCGTGGCGGCGCGCGGATTCCCCGGCGTCGAGCTCGCCCAGGCCCCCGACCTCTACGGCACGATCAACACCGCCGCGAACGTGCTTGGCGGCTCCATCAACTTCTATGCCGGGAGCGGTCGCGGCGCATCACCAACGTCGTGGATCAAGATCCTTGGACGTCTTCGCCCGGGTGACTCGCCAGAGACTGCATCGGCAAGGCTGACGAGCCCGCTGTTCGGCACGACCGGTCGCACGGCGACACTCACCCCAATCCAGGAAACCGCCTTGCCGGAGGCCGCGCGGCCGGTGATGGCGCAGTTCACGCGCTTGCTGTCTGGGACGGTCGGCCTGCTCCTGCTCGTGGGTTGCCTCGCCATCGCGCTCGCGGTTACATTGCGGCCGGCACTCATCGTCTCGCGCGTCGATCTGGCGCGCGTTCTGCGGGAAGACTAGGTGCGGCCCTCGCCGTTCGCTACCTTCCCTGATGAAGTAGACCCGTCTATCGTCCGCCGATCTTGCTCACGTCGATCGCCCACACGCCGCGGCCGTGCGTCCCGATGACGAGCATCTTGTCGCGCGGGTGCACGATGAAGTCCATGACGGCGACCGACGGCAGATTGCCGCCGAGCACCTCCCACCGCGCGCCGCCGTTCGTCGTCACGTACACGCCGAAGTCGTTCGCCGCGTAGAGCACGTTCGGGTTGACCGGGTCCTCGCGAATCATGTTCATCGGCCCGGCTGGCAGATTGCCGGCAATGCTCGTGAACGTCTTGCCGTAGTTCGTGGACTTGTAGAGACGGACGGCGAAGTCCTCGTCATAGCGCCCCTGCTGCGCGACGTAGACCGTTGCCTCGTCGTGCTGCGACGCCAGCACCTTGCCGATCCACAACTTTTTCGGCAGGCTCGCCGTCAATTCCCTGAACTCTTTGCCGTCATCGATCGACACGTATAGACGCCCGTCGTCGGTGCCGGTATAGATGAGCCCCTTCTTCTTCGGCGACTCGGCGATCGTAATGACGAGCTGGTGCGGGATGTCGCCGATCTTCGACTTGTCTCCGTAGCTCAGGTCGCCCGTCAGCTTTTCCCACGTTTCGCCGCGATTGCGCGAGCGGTAGAGATACTGCGTGCCGAAGTAAACGGTGTCGGGATCGTGCGGCGAGAGTTC
>JANOGJ010000231.1:0-3097 GCA_031405995.1 Acidobacteriota bacterium | reverse complement strand
GCCTTGTAGAACTCCACCGCGGCGGCGCGGCCCGTCACCGTCGGCTGCTCCATCGGGTAGAACGCGACGTCGGGCGCCAGGAACGAGCCCAACCGCTCGGCGTCGCCGGCCTTCCACGCGGTCGCGTAATCGCTGCGTACCTTGTTGATGGCCGCCGTGTCGGCGGCGCTGGTGTCCGGAGGCGGCGCCGGTGTGTCGGCGCACGCGCCGGCCAGGGCGGCCAGAACGACAACGGCCAGCGTCGCACGAGTCGATTTCATCAGGTCGCTCCAGTCAGGGGGGTCGCGAGGCGGGATTTTACCTCAGGCGGACGGACTCGCGGTAGGCTCGGACCCGTGGACCCCGCCTGGAGGGTGCTGATCTACTCGTCGGTCGCCGCAGCGACGGCGGCGTTCGGCGCGCTTCCGCTGGCCTCAGGCCGCACGCAGCCGCTCCGGTTGTTCGGATGGGCCAACGCCCTCGCGTCGGGACTGATGCTCGGCGTGGCCTACTCGCTGATGGCGGTGAGTCTGGATCGCGGCCTGGCGCAGACCGGGTTGGGCGCGCTCGCCGGGATCGCGTGCATCACGCTGGCGCGCGCCGTCGCGGGAACGGCGGGGGTCATCCGGCTCGGCGCGATCCACGCGGTGCCCGAGGGCATCGCCATCGGCGTGGCGATGGCCGCCGGCCTGCCGTTCGGGGCGCTGATGACGACGGCGCTTGCCGTGCACAACATCCCGGAAGCCACGGTCGCTATCGCGACGATGACCAGGCGCGGCACCAGCCTGACGCTCGCGACGCTGCTCGCCGTGGCCGCCAACGTGAATCAAGTCGTGTTCGCGCTCGCGGCGTTCCTGCTGGTCTCAGCCGTGCCGGTGCTGCTGCCCTGGACGTTGGGGTTTGCCTTCGGCGCGCTGCTCTACCTCGTCATGGTGGAGCTCCTGCCGGACTCCTACCGTGACGCCGGCCGCACGAGCATCGCGCTCGTCACCATCGTGGCCATGGGCATCGTCGTGCTGCTGCACGACGGAGGCCGATGAACCCTACCCTGCTTGTTTTTCTCTACGCGCTCACCACGGCGCTGGCGACGGGGCTCGGGGCGCTGCCGTTTCTGTTCGTGAAGACGATGTCGCCGAGGGCCATCGCGTACGCCAACGCGCTGGCCGCGGGCCTGATGATGGGCGCGAGCTTCGGGCTGGTCTCGGAAGGGACGGGCGCGGGCGCAGCGCAGACCGTCACTGGCGGACTACTCGGCGTGCTGGGCATCCTGGCGGTGCGACGCTGGCTGCGTGGGCGCCCGGTCGAGTTCGGCGGCGTCCGGGGCGCGGGAGCGCGGCCGATGGTCCTGCTCATCATCGTGATGACGGCGCATTCCTTCTCCGAGGGCGTGGCGGTCGGCGTCTCGTTCGGCGGCGGCGCGGCGCTGGCCCTCGCCATCACGATTGCGATTGCCGTGCACAACATCCCGGAAGGCCTGGCGATCAGCGCCGTGATGCGGTCGCGTGGTCAAAGCGTGCTGGCCTGCGCTGGCTGGAGCATTTGTTCCTCCCTGCCGCAGCCGTTGATGGCCGTGCCCGCGTTTCTGCTCGTGGAGGCGGTGCGGCCGGTGCTGCCGTTCGGCCTGGGCTTCGCCGCCGGCGCGATGGCCTTCATGGTGCTCGACGAGCTCTTGCCGGACGCCTACGAGCAGGGACCGAAGCCGCTGGTGGCGATCCTGGTGAGCGTCGCCATCATCGGGATGGCGGTGTTCCAGCACGCGCTGTGACGATCAGGGAGCCAGGTCCGCCTTCAGGCGGATGTTCCCGAGCAGCAGCCAATCGTCCTTGGCCGCGTCTCCGCTCAAGGCGTTGCCCTTGCGAAAGACAATCTGAACGTCCTCGACCTCCCGGTCGAGATCGATGGTCTTGCGATTGTGGCTGAACTTCTGACGGCCGAGTTCATAGATCCCGTCGTCACAGCGCACATCGACGGCGGTGCCGCGGTTGTCGAGGTACGCGAGCCGCACCTGGAACGTGTAGTCACCGGGCGCAATTTCGTAGTTGAACGCGATGCGCTTCAGCAAATAGCGTCCATACCCGGTTTGCGTGCGAAAGGCGGCGGTCGTGCCGGTCGTGACCGCCGGCGTGGATCAACAGGTCGTCGGGATCCGCGAAGTCGTAGCCCTTTTCAGCTCTCCGCCGGTAAAAGCGCCGCGCGCGCCCTCCAGCCAGCGGTAGTTTACCGGGTGCAGGTTGTCATCGTCTCCGACGTAGAAGCCCAGCATCGCCTGGTAGTACGCAATCGGCGTCGGAAAGGATGAGCCAAGAAGTGCGGCAAGCTGCTGACCAGCCGGCTCGTCCTTGTGATCCGGATTCATGAAACCCTGCTGGGCCGAATCGGGATTGTCGGCCTCACGCTCGAAGCGGTGGTCCAACTGATGCAGGTACTCGTGCACGACAAGTTCCCAGAGCGGCACGCCGCCGCCGGTGAAGATAGACGAGAACCCCGGATGCCTGCGGCTGCCGGACAGCTCCTCGTTGAAGTAGACCCAGGTGTTGTAGAACAGGCCGTCGGGCGCGTTGGTTGGCCTGTACAGCATCAGGACGCCCGCGTACTTCTTGGGATCGACGCCTCGACGATCAAGCGACGCATGGATCGCGGCGGTGTACTTCCCGGCAAAGCCGACCTTGCCGTATTTCTTGTAGTCCTTGGCCAACAGCGACTCGAGGAACTTCGTGCGATGGAACACCACGCGCAGAGTCTGCCTCGAGTGCGTCCACATGAAATCAGAGGCCAAGGTGAGCTGGGCCTCGATTTGGGCTTCCTCGACGGCCGAGAGCGCGCCGGCGATGCCTTCGGGAGGAAATCGCAGGATGACGAGCACGGTCTGTTGCAGCTGCATGCGCTGCCCCCTCACCTGGAAGGCGCGATGACGCGATGGATGTTCCGTCCGAGGCGCCAGTGTACGTCACGTGCACGCGGCCGGGCGGGGATCGGGTCTGGAACTCCCGCTGGCCGGAGCCTCGCTTCGTACGCTAGAGTGAGCCTCCAATTCGCCGTTCCCTGATGCTGGAGGCACTGTGATTCGCCGAAATCTGCGTCCGATTCTCGTCACGATGGCGGCGCTGGCCGCCGCGCT
>JANOGJ010000216.1:0-4856 GCA_031405995.1 Acidobacteriota bacterium | reverse complement strand
AATTCAGGGGCTCAGCGATATCGCCAACCGCGGCGCCTATCTCGTCCAGGCGCTGGGGCACTGCGGCGAGTGCCACACCCCGCGCAATTTCCTCGGCGGCTTTTCTAGAAGCCTTGCCTGGAATCGCTTTGTCGGCGGTTCGCCGAGCTCTCGAACGACGGCTTCGTCTACGTTTGTGACCGGCCGAACGATCGCCTGCAGGTCTTCACGTCCGACGGCAAGTTCGTGAAGGAAGTCAGGGTCGCGCCGAAGACGCTCGGTGACGGCTCGACGTGGGACATCGCCTTCTCGAAGGACTCGCAGCAGAAGTACATGTACCTCGCCGACGGCAAGAACGAGCGGGTGTACATCATGGAGCGCGCATCGCTCGAGATTCTCTCGCAGTTCGGCGACGGCGGACGCCAGCCCGGCCAGTTCTTCGCCGTGCACTCGATCGTGACGGACTCCCGCGGCAACATCTTCACGACGGAGACGTACGAAGGCCGCCGCCTGCAGAAGTTCGCGTTCAAGGGCGTGCAGATGGTGCCGCGTAATCAGGGCGTCGTCTGGCCGAAGTAGTTCAAGAGTTCTCACCATGAAGAACATGAAGAGCATGAAGGGGTAAAGGGTAAGACCTTCATGTTCTTCATGCTCTTCATGGTGGAGGCTCTTGTGATGCCGCTCTTCACACAGGGCGCACCTCAGACCTACGCGCGGCCCGAGCTCCTCGTCGACACCGCCTGGGTCGCCGCGCACGCCTACGATCGGAACGTCCGGATCGTCGACATGCGCACGCGCGGGTTCGCCGAGGGCCACATCCCGGGTGCGGTGCCCCTCGCGAATGACTTGATCCGCATTGCGAACCGGCCGCCGACGTTTCTGCCGACCGAAGCCGAGTTCGAGGAGCTCATGGGCCGGCGGGGCATCTCCAGCCAGACGCGCGTCGTCGTCTACGACGATCGCGGCGGCATCTATGCGGCGCGTTTGTGGTTCGTGCTGAACGCGTTCGGCCACTCGAACGTGGCGCTCCTCGATGGCAGCTGGACGCAGTGGATCAAGGAAGGCCGTCCGACAACGACCGCGCCGACCGACGTGCACGCGCCGGTCGCGGGCATGTTTCGCGCGACGTTCAACGCCAGCATGGTGGCGACGGCCGCCGACGTCGTGGCGGCGATCGGCAAGCCGGGCGTGAAAATCGTCGATGCGCGGACCCAGGCGGAGATCGAGGGCCGCGACCTGCGCGGCATCAAGCGCGGCGGCGCCGTGCCCTCCTCCGTGCCCGTCTACTGGGAGGACGCGCTCAATCTGGACACTCGGACGTTCAAGTCGCGCGCGGAGATCGAGAAGCTCTATCTCGACCGCGGCGTCGGCGCGGATGATGAGGCGATCATCTACTGCCAGGTCGGCATGCGCGCCTCGCACGACGCGTTCACGCTCGCGCTCATCGGCCGCACGAAGTTCCGGGTGTACTACGGCTCCTGGGAAGAGTGGGGGAACCGCGACGACCTGCCGATCAAGAAGTGATCACCATCCTGCTCATCATCGCCCTTGCGCTCGTGCCGGTGTGGCCGGCGGCGCCGGCTACGCACCAGCCGGATAACCCGCATCGCGTCGTCTACGCGGGCGCCGGCGGACCGGGCGCCGGCAAGCACATCGTCTTCATCGCCGGCGATCACGAGTACCGCTCCGAAGAAATCCTGCCGGCGCTGGCGCGCGTGCTGGCGCGGCGCCACGGCTTTACCTGCACCGTGTTGTTCACGCTCGACGCCGCCGGGTTCATCGAGCCCGGGAGCTCTCGGATGGCGGGACTCGAGGTTCTCCGCACCGCGGACTTGCTCGTCGTCGGATTGCGCTTCCAGAACTTCCCGGCCGACCAGATGCAGCATGTCGTGGACTACCTCGCGCGGGGCGGCCCGGTCGTCGGCATTCGCACGTCCACGCACGCCTTCCAGATTCCGGACGGACCATTCGTCAAGTACACGTGGGACCACAAGGGTGCAGGCTACGAGGGCGGGTTCGGGCGGCAGGTGCTCGGCGAGACGTGGGTGAGTCACTACGGCACCAACCACAAGCAGAGCTCGCTCGTCGTGCCGGTCGAATCCGAGCGGGGGCACGCGATCCTGCGCGGTGTCCGTGACGTGCACGTGCAGTCCGGCGGCTACACGGCCGACCCGATGCCCGGCTCGGTGATCCTGGCGCGAGGCACCATTTTGAACGGCATGCGGCCCGACGCGCCCGCGGATCCGCTCAAAGACCGGCTGCCCGTCGCGTGGACGCGGACGTACGCGTCGGCTCAAGGCCGGCCGGCGAGGGTCTTCGCCACGACGCACGGCGCATCGGAGGACCTCCTGAACGAGGGTTTCCGCCGCTTGCTGATCAACGCCGTGTTTTGGGCCGCTGGCGAGGAACGCGCGATCAGGGCGGACCTCGACGTGTCGCTCGTCGGTCCGTATCATCCGGTCACGTTCAGCTTCGACGGATACCGGCGCGGCGTGCGGCCCGCCGACCTCGCGGGATTCGACTCGCCGATCATGGACCCCGCCAAGCCAACCCGGCGCGCCGGGGATAGAAAGTAGATCGCGATGCGGCCACGGTTCGTCCGACTCGTTACCCTGGTGCTGGCCCTTGTCGCGACCGCCTGCGGGTCGCGGCAGACCCTCTTCGAGCCTGGCGACCGGGTGGTCATCCTGGGCAGCGGGCTGGCCGACCGGATGCAGCACGACGGCTGGCTGGAAGCGTACCTGCAAGCGGCCCTGCCCGACTTGCAGCTCGTCATCCGCAACCAGGGCTTCACCGGCGACCGGATCGATCACCGGCCGCGCGAGAAGGGCTTCCCGACGCCGGACGAGTACCTCGCGGTGTCCCGCGCGGAAGTCATCCTGGCGATGTTCGGCTACAACGAGTCGTTCGACGGCGACCCGGCGAAGTTTGCCGCCGCGCTGGGCCAGTGGATCGATCGCACGCGGGCGCAGAACTACTCCGGTGAAGGGCCGCCGCGCCTCGTCGTGTTTTCGCCCGTCGCGCACGAGAACTTCCGCAGCGCCAACCTGCCGGACGGCCGCGAGAACAACCTTCGACTGGCGGCCTACACCGAGGCCATGCGGACGGTTGCGCAAGAGAAGGGCGTTCGCTTTGTCGACCTGTTCGGACCGTCGCAAGCGCTGTATCGGGACGCCACGTCGCCGCTCACGATCAACGGCGTGCACCTCACGAGCGACGGCAACCGCCGGATCGCCGAGGTGATCGCCGGCGCGCTCGTCGGGACACCCACGAACATCGAGGAAGCCCGACTCGAAACGGTGCGCAAGGCCGTCCTCGACAAGAACTGGATCTGGTTCAACCGCTACCGCCCGACCGACGGCAACGACGTGTGGGGCAGCCGCTCCGTCCTCAAGTTCACCGGCGACCAAACCAACGGGGAGGTCCTTCAGCACGAGCTGGCGCAGCTCGATCAGATGACGACCAACCGCGACCAGGTCATCTGGGCGGCGGCCGCCGGCCGCGTCATCGCGCCGGATGACTCCAACGTGCCCAAGTCGGTTCCGGTCGTCAGCAATCTGGATGTGCCGCAGTTGCAGGACGGCGTCAGCAAGACGGGCACGCTCGCGTATCTCGGCGCCCAGGCGGGGATCGGAAAGATGAAGCTCGAAGCGGGCATGCGCGCCAACGTCTTCGCCAGCGAGGAGATGTTTCCGGAGCTCGTCAACCCCGTCCAGCTCGGCGTCGACACGAAAGGCCGGCTCTGGGCCGCGGTGTGGGCGACCTATCCCAAGTGGGAGCCGACGGGCACAATGAACGACCGGCTGCTCATCCTGCCCGACGAGAACCGCGACGGCGTGGCCGATCGCGCCATCACGTTTGCCTACGTGCACAACCCGACGGGCTTCGAGTTCTGGAACGGCGGCGTCATCGTCGCGTCCGTGCCCGATCTGCTGTTCCTCAAGGACACGGATGGCGACGACGTGGCGGACGTGCGGATTCGGATCCTCGGGGGCCTCGACTCGGCCGACACGCACCATTCGGCCAACAACTTCATTTACGGGCCCGACGGGTTCATCTACTACCAGCGCGGCGTGTTCAACGTCTCCAACGTCGAGACGCCGTGGGTGACCAACCAGGAATCGAACGTCTCGGGGATGTATCGCTTCAACCCGCGCACCCACGAGTTCAGCTTCCACGCGGTGAACAACCCGAACCCGCACGGGATCAGCTTCGACTACTGGGGCTACCACTACGCGACCGATGCCACGGGCGGCACCGCCTACCAGGTGAAGCCGGCCGAGAAGGGCGCCTTCACGATGCGCCGGTTGCTGCGGCACACCGTGCGCCCGGTGCCGGCGAGCGGAATCCTGTCCAGCGCGCATTTCCCGGCCAGGAATCAGGGCAACTTCCTGATCCTCAACGTGATCGCGTTCCTCGGCATCAAGCAATACCGGCTCTCGTACGACACGGAGACGGGCGACGTCACCGGGAGCGAGACGAGCGATCTGCTGGTGTCGAGCGATCCCAACTTCCGTCCTGTCGACTTCGAGATCGGCGACGACGGCGCGCTGTACGTCGCGGATTGGGCCGATGCCATCATCGGCCACATGCAGCACAACATCCGCGACCCCGCCCGCGATCATGCACACGGACGCATCTACCGGATTACCGTCCCCGGCCGGGCGCTCCAGCCGCATGCGGCGATCGACGGGCAGCCGATTCCCGCGCTGCTCAAGGCGCTCGAACACCCGATCGACGGCATCCGGTACCGCGCGCGGGTCGAGCTGTCGGAGCTCTCACCGGAGCTCTCACTGCTCGGTCAGTGGCGACAGGCTCCGGTCTGGCTCGGGCTGCGCCTGGGTTTCGCCTGGTCGTGCATCGATGCCGAGGGCTGG
>JANOGJ010000213.1:0-3307 GCA_031405995.1 Acidobacteriota bacterium | reverse complement strand
TGGTGGACCTGCTGTCGGTCAATCCCGCGCGCATCCTCGGCGTGCCGGGCGGGACGATCGCGATAGGCGGGCCCGCGGATCTCACGATCCTCGCGCCCGAGACGAGTGTCACCATTCGCGCGGCGGCGCTCAAATCCAAGTCGAAGAACACGCCGTTCGACGGTTGGACGCTCAAAGGCGCCGTCGCCGCCACCGTGGTCGGCGGCCGCCTCGTCTTCGCGAACGAGGCCGTCGTGGACCGCGCCACGCTCTGGCCCTAAAGATCGCCTGACTACGGCAACGGGTATCACGGCCGCGTCTACCTCAATCCGCATCGCATGTTCCGCCAGCCCTCGCTCATCTGGCGGCTGGCGCAGGACCTGATCGACGTGCTGCCGGATTCCGTGATCGTCTCGACCGAGGTCGTGGCCGGGCCGATGCTCGGCGGCGCGCTCCTCGCGCACACGATCGCTGGCCTGCTCGACGCCCGCCGGAGCCTGACACACGCGCCGACGACATTTGCCCCGCTCTCGCAGGACGCGTCTGGCGCGATGACGCTGCGGACGTTTTACCGCACGATCGTGGCAGGGAAGCGCGTGCTGCTCGCCGACGACGTGCGGAACACGGGCGAGACATTCGCGCGCGCGAAGGCGGTGATCGAGGCCGCGGGCGGCACAGTCATTGCCACGGCGGAAATCTGTGATCGCCTCGAGGCCATCGTGGACGCGGGCGTCCCGAACTACGCCCTGGCGGAGTATCGCGCGCCGGAGAACCATGCGGCCGGCGCGTGCCCGATGTGCAAGGCGGGGATGCCGATCACGAAGTTCTAGGGATTACGGAGCCGGCGGGCTTCAGCCCGCCGGGCTAACCGCCCGGGTCCGTCCGAACGGCGGTAGGATGTCGATCATGATGAGCCTGCGGCAGGACGTTCGCTACGCGCTGCGGCTGTTCCGGCGGCGCCCGGGCTTCACCACAATCGCGGTCATCACGCTGGCGCTTGGCCTCGGCGCCAACCTGACGGTCTTCGCCGCCCTCAACGCCACGCTCCTCCGCGACCTGCCGTTCCCGAATCCGAATCAACTCGTGCGCGTGTGGGAGGACGACCAGCAGCCGCTCAATCCGGCGAACTACGTGGACATGCGTAACGGGACGAAAGACGTGTTCTCCAGCCTAGCGGCCTGGAATTACATGACGCGCATTACTCTGACGGGCGTCGGGGAAGCGGAGCGCGTGTCCACGGTGGACACGACGCCGGAGTTGTTCGGGGTCATCGGCGTCGCGCCGTTCATGGGCCGCCCGCTGACGCCGGACGACATGGTGGCAGGCTCGCGGTCGATCGTCGTGTCACACAATCTATGGCGCGGCCGGCTCGGGCGGGACTCACAGGTGATTGGGCGCACGCTCATGCTCGACGGCCTGCCGTGGACGATCGTCGGCGTGATGCCGCAGGGCATCGCGCTACCGGAAACAGACGTTTGGCGTCCGCTCGTGTTCACGCCGGAAGAGCTCGGGCACCGTAACAGCTGGTTCCTCAATGCCACGGGCCGCTTGCGGCCAGACGTGAGCGTGTTGCAGGCCGATGCGGCACTGAAAGCCGTGATGGCGGGCATTGCGGGCGGGGCGAAGGGCCGGGAGCGCACGGCCATGGCCGCTGGCCTCCGCGAGGAATCCATCGCCGGTGTACGCGGCCGGCTGCTGTTCGTCCAGGGCGTGACCCTGTTCGTGCTTCTTATCGCGTGCGCGAATCTCGCGAACCTGCTCATGGCGGGCTTCACGGCGCGGACGCAGGAGTTCGCCGTGCGCGTCTCGCTCGGCGCTGGCCGCCGTCGGCTGATACGCCAGCTCGTCGTTGAGAGCCTCGTGCTGACGGGCGCCGGCGGGATGGCCGGGCTGGTGCTCGCGACCTGGCTCGTGCCGGTGCTCGCGGCGAGCTACCCAGGCGCCCTTCCCGGCAGGCAAGCGATTTCGATCGGCGTCGCGGAAGTGGCGGCGGCGATTGGCTTCTCGGTGCTGGTCGGGATCGCGTTCAGCCTGCTGCCCGCGTTCCTGGCCTCGCGCCCGAACCTCGCAGCGGTCGGCGGCATGACGCGCGCGACGTCCACGCGCGGCGCGCGAGCGCTTCGCACGGGACTCCTCATCGCCGAGGTCGCGCTCGCCCTCATGCTGCTCTCCGGCGCGGGCCTGCTCATTCGCAGCGTCGCCGGACTTGTGGCGCAGCCCCTCGGCTTTGAGGCACGTGGCGTGCTCACTGCCGAGGTCGCGCTGCCGACCGGCACGTATCCGACAGACGATGACCGGCGGACGTTCTTCGAGACCCTCTTTGCCAGGCTGGAGTCGCATCCGGCCGTGGCCAGCGCCTCGGGTTCGACGGCGCTGCCATTCGGGCTGAATGACATGGGAATGGGCTTCCGCGGCGAACCGGCGGATGGCAAGCCGACGAACATCTTTGCGGGGACTCGGACGGTGACTCCGCAGTATCTCGATGCGCTACTGATTCCCCTACGTCGGGGCCGATTCTTCACGCCGGCTGACGCCGCCACGAGTGAGCTCGTCGCGGTTGTCAACGAGGCCTTCGTCGCGCGGCACGCGAAGCAACGCGATGTCATGAGCCTTCGCCTGAGGCGCACCGACACCTCACCCTGGATCACGATCGTCGGCGTCATCGGCGGCGCGCGGTCTAACTATTTCAGCGATGCGAGGGCTGAGATCTACTTTCCCATGACCCAGAGCCCGTCAAACTCGATGCGGCTCGCGATCCGGACGCGCAACGATCCGGGACGGTTCGGCCGGGAGCTTCGCGACGTCGTCCGCGCGATTGATCCGAACCTGCCCGTCGGCTCTCTACAGACGTTCGAGAGCCTCCTCGGAGCCTCCATCGCCGAACGTACCTTCAATCGCGGTTTGCTCACGGGTTTTGCAGCGCTCGCGGCCCTGCTCGCCGCTGTCGGCATTTACGGCGTCATGTCGTACGTCGTCAACCTCCGTCGCCGCGAGATGGGCGTGCGTCTGGCGCTTGGCGCGCGGCCGGGGCAGGTCGTTGCGCTCGCCGTGCGACAAGGGCTCGTGCCGCTCGCGGCCGGTCTGGGCGCCGGCCTGGCTGGCGCGTGGTGGCTGACGGGCCTGCTCAAGACGCAACTGTTCGGCATCACGCCGCACGATCCGTGGACGCTGATTCTGGTGAGCGTGGGCTTTCTGGCGGTTGGCGCGCTCGCGTGCTGGGTTCCCGCGCGGCGCACCGGCCGCGTCGATCCTGTCGTCGTGCTGAGAAGCGAATGAAATGCCGGACCGCCGCGCCGGCCTGAAGCCGCAACTCGACCGTCTCTACAGC
>JANOGJ010000183.1:0-3297 GCA_031405995.1 Acidobacteriota bacterium | reverse complement strand
CACCTCGTCATGCAGGATACGGAGACGAGGTCAGCGGAGTCCTGCCGCCGGTGTGACAAAAGACTGAAAGAGTTGTGAGCGGGCCTCTGAAAACGCGCGGGGATTTCTGATCAAAGAACTTTCAACACGAAGAACACGAAGGGTATGAGGGGAAAGACGGGGGACGATCAACTAAGACAGGCCACGAAGAAAGGCGCGGGCCCGGTGCTCAGCGTTCCTTCCTTCGTGGCCTTGCATCGTGCATCGTCCGGGCGCTTGCTCTTCCCCTAAAAGGCCCTTCGTCGTGCCCTTCGTGTTGAAGGCTCTTTCGACTTGAAGACTCTTTCAACGCCGAATCATGCGGGCGGCCGTAATCGCATCGCCCAGCTCGAGGCGGTCGACGACGTCCATGCCGCGGACGACGCGACCGAGAGCGGTGAAGTCGCCTTCGTTGTGCGGCTGCGGCGCGTTGCCCAGCGTGTAGCCGGCGCGGCCGGTGTCGAGGCCGGCCGAGGCCCAACTGAGATTCCCGCGCGTGAGGCCGAGGCGGCTCACTTCATCGCGCAACGTAATCGCGCCGGCAATCGGGCGCTGCTGCGCGACGAAGTTCGGGACGACGCGGCCGAACTCGGTGCCGACAATGGCGCCTGACTCGACGACGCCGACGAAGTAATCGGTGCCGACGGGCGAATCGCCCGGGTACAGCTCGATTTCGATGGCGCCGCGTGGCGTGTCCCACACAGCGCGCGGGCGCGGCGCGCCCAGATAGTCCGGCACGATCCAGCGCTCGACGATCCGGCGGTAGTCGGCGTCCGTGCGCGGCGGCGGCGGCACGCGCGGCGGGGCCGGCGGCTCGGCGGGCAGCGCGTCGAGTCGTGCCTTGCCCGGCTCGCCCAGGCGCTGCAACGCCTGACGCCCGGCCGCCCGCACGGTCGGGCTGGACGCGCGCGCGAGCGCGGCCGCGACGTCGAGCGCCGCGTCCGGCGCGAAGGTGACGAGCGGCGTCAGGGCCATCATCCGCAGCGCGGCCGGCTTCGATTCGGCGGCGGCGGCCATGAGGCGCGGCGCGATCGCGGCCGCGCGTGACGGAAAGCGCGCCATCGCTTCGGCGGCCGAGACCGAGAGCCACGTATCCGGCGAGTCCAGCGCCGCAAGGACGATCGCAAACGATGCGTCGTCGTCGTACTGGGCCAGCGCGCGAAGGGCTTCGGTCCGCACGCGCCGGTCGGAATCCCGCGTGGCGTCGCGCAGGCGCGCGGCGATCGTCACCCGGTCGACGCCGGCCACATCGGCGTAGGAGATCGGCGGTGCGGGCGAAGCCGCCGCCGCGGCTCCCCTGCCGCGCGGGGCCGGCGGGGGCGTGATGGGCGCCAGCCCGCGGACCGCCCAGTAGCGCACCTCGGGCGAGGCATCGTCGGACAGCTTCAAGAGATGCGGAACCGCCGCCGGGTCGCGCGGGCGGAACAACGCCCAGGCCGCGCGCCAGCGCACCTCGGCACTGGGCGACGAGACCCAGCGCACGATGGGCGCGATGTCCTCGCGCGTCGTGAAGCGGCCGATGGCGAGCAGCGCCTCACCGACGACGAGCGCACCGGCCGGCGTCGCGGGCGGGGCCGTCAGGTATCCCGCGAGCGCGGCGCGGGCCTCCGGCGATCGGATCTTACCAAGGGCGCGGGCGGCCTCGAATGCGACGGCCGCCGGCGCCAGCGCGGACGCGAGCTGCTCGCCGAGCCAGACAACGGCTTCCGCGTCCTTGAGTTGCCCCGTCGAGAACGCGACGGTCGCGACGACGTCCGGATCGCGATCGGCGCGCACGGACACGAGCAGCGCCTTGCCGCGCGGATCGACGACGCGGCCGATGGTCACGACGGCACGGCGCCGGACTTCGGGGTGCGCCGATTTCAGAATGCGCCCGAGCGCCTCCTGGTCGAACTGGCGCGTGTCCTCGATCTTCAGAAGCTGCACGATGTTGTCGATGTCCGCGCGGGTCAGCGGCCGGTGTGCGGCCCGCTGGGACAAAGTCGTGGACGCCGACAAGGCGACAATTACACCGACGAGCCCGGCAAATCGGATTCGGGACATAGCACCTCGTATCACCATTTGAACTCCGTCCGCGCCGCCGCGGCCGCGAGCTGACTGGCCAGACCGAGCGCCGTTTCGCGCGGCAGGTAGGGAATGTCCACGCGGTACTGCTGGCCCGCGCCGGCGGCGTCCACGATCACGCGGCCCATCGCGGTCCGGCGATCGAACGGCGACTCGTACCGCGTGACCGCCTGAATCTTCGCGAGCGGCGTCAGGGTCACGTACCGCCACAGCCAGCCCTTGCGGCACAGCACCGCGACGTCGGTCAGCGCCCAGTGGAGATGCTTCACCTGGCGGCGGGCCACGAACCAGCCCCACGCCGCGAGCGCGGCCAGCACCACGAGGTCCCACCAACCCACGATCAGCGCCGCGGGCAGGCCCAGAATCACCGCGACAAACAGCCACTGCTTCACTTCGCGGCGGAACGCGCGCGGGTGCACATTGCGCCACTCGACGCGCGTGAGGTCGAAACCCGGCGCGATTTCCTGCAGCAGATCCGGCAGCCGCTCGCGCGCGAGGATCGGCGCGAGCCACTCGCGCTGGACGGCTCCCGACCCTTCCTGCGGGCCGCCCGAGACGCCGCCCGCCGTCACGACTCGCACCGACACGCGCGACGTCCACCGGTGCAGCGGTCCTTCACGTATCGTCACGGCCTGCACCCGCCGCAGCGGCACTGTGGCCGTGACGCGCGTCAGCAGACCGTACGTCGTCTGCAGGTCATCCCCCGAGCGGGTCAGCGTGAAACCGTGGAGCCGGATCGCCGCCCAGGCCATGGAGAGTAGGCGGACTACGATCAGGAACCCGGCAAACGCCACCAGCATCGTCAGCACGCGCCGCACGGGAAACACGTGGTCGCCGAACATGGCTCGGGCGGTGTCGCGCGCGACGCCGCGGCCCCACGCCTCATCGCCGAACACACGGTCCATGATGCCGTCGAGAAACCCGGCCTCCCAGAGCAGCCCGAAGGCGGCGGACACGACGATGAGCCCGCGATTCTCAATGAAGCCGTAGAGCATCAGTTCACGCGGCGAGAGGCGCAGCAGTGCTTCGGCCGGCGCGGGCGCCGCCGCGGCCTCGCCGGCGAGGGGCTCGGGCGCGCGCCTGGCAAACACCCGCTGCCGCATCACGGCCAGGTCGCCAATCGGCAGCACGCTCATTGACGCTTCGGGCTCGCTTCCCGCCGCGGTCTGGAGGCGCACCGTGACGACGCGGCAGGCGCGGTGGAAGACGTTTTGG
>JANOGJ010000167.1:0-4266 GCA_031405995.1 Acidobacteriota bacterium | reverse complement strand
CGCGCGGCGTGAGGTGGACGTTGCGTTGGAAGAAGAGCCCCATGCGATCCGGCTGTCGTTCGAGGACCGGGAGCAGGTCCAGCATCGGCAGGCCGAGCGGTTCGAGCGCCGCGCGGAAGCGGTCGGTCGCGGCGTTTCGCACCAGCTGGCCGCCGTTCTGGCGCACCACCTCCGCCAGCCGGCCGTAGTCGCCATCGTCGGTCTGAAAACGCGCCGGCATGAGGACGAGGCCCGTCCGCGCGCCCTGGGCGCCGGCGCGGTCGGCGATCAGGCGCACCACGCGGCGGGTCACGTCGATCCCGTTCTGGACGAAGGCCGGCGGCTCCTCGAGGTAGCTGGCCAGGGGCCGCTCCGGCGTCGCGCTCGCGAAGCGCCCGCGCAGTTGATCCCAGCGCATCCTGACGAGCTGCAGCGCGATGCTCGACCGCACGAGTTTGCGCAGGCCGCCCGGCGCGGTGCCGACCGTGGCCACGGGCCGGCCGGCGGCGAGCCAGGGCTCCAGGTCGTGCGACTCGACCGCGTCGTTGCCGACGAACACGACCACCAGGACGATGTCCGGCTCGAACGCGGCGGCGACACGGTCGAAAAAGAACCATTCGTGAATGGGGCTGTAGCCCTGCACGCCGCCGTTGATGACGCGCCACCGGGGACCGCCCGGCGCGCCGGTCGTCGCGTCGGTCGGCCGCGCGTTCAACAGGGACTCCAGACGCTTGCAGAACGTCTCGACAAGCGGCACCTGCACGGAGAGCACGAGCGAGTCGCCGAGGACGAGGATGCGGCGCTCGCCGGGTGGCTTGGGGGCGATGTCCGCGTCGTCGCGCACGCCCTGCGCGTTGATGGCGAGGTCCGTACTGAACTCGACCGTGGTGTAGCGCGCGCGGGTGTTCGGCTTGAGCCGGTGCCCGACCGCAGGATCCTGTATGAAGAGCGACTGAAAGGCCGGCGACGCGTCGGACCCGCCATGCCACCGCAGGCCCGCCTCGAGCGCGGCGAACTCCGCCGCGAGGATCGCGGCCAGCAGAAGCAGACGGGCGGCCACCCTACGGGCTTCCTGGACGGCCGCCCATCGCCAGTTCAAAGTCGTCGAGGTGATTGGCGCGGAGCGCGGCCTCCGCCCGATCGATGAGGCCCGACTTCACGAGCCGGACGAGGCACTCTTCGAGCGTGAACGAGCCGAGCTTGCGGGTGATCGTGATTTCCTGATGCAGGTGGTGGAGCGTGTTCCGGCGGATGTGCTGCCGGGCGCCGTACTGCACCATGAGGAGCTCGGCGGCCGGCACGCGGCCGCCGCCCACGCGCGGCAGGAGCGTCTGCACGAACACCGCCGACAGCGCGGCGGCGATCTCCTGGCGGATCGTCGGCTGCCGCTCGGGTGGAAACGAATCGGTCAGCCGCGCGAGCGTGGACGCCACGTCCGTCGTGTGCAGCGTCGAGAACACCAGATGGCCCGTCTCGCCCGCCGCGACCGCGATTTTCATCGTTTCCGGGTCGCGCATCTCGCCGACGACGATCACGTCGGGCGCCTGCCGCAGCGCGGATCGCAACGCCGTCGGGAAGTCCGGCACGTCGATGCCGATCTCCATCTGCTGGATCACCGACCGGTGATTCACGTGCTCGTATTCGATCGGATCTTCAATCGTGATGATGTGCTTCTCGTCGCGGCGGTTGATTTCTTCGACAAGCGCGGCGACGGTGGTCGTCTTGCCCGAGCCGGTCGCGCCGCCGACGAGGACGAGCCCGCGCTGCAGGCGCGAGAGCTGCTCGGTGCCCGGCGGCAGGTCGAGCGTCGAGAGCAGCGGCACCCGGCGCGGCAGCATCCGGATGGCCGCCGCGGCGCGGCCCCGCTCACGATGCAAATTGATGCGAAACCGGCCGACGCCCGACACCTTGTGCGACGCATCGGCGATCCCGCCGTCCCGATACGCGCGTTGCGCGTGCGGCGGCAGGTCGGGCAGCACGATCTCCTCGACGTCCTGGCCGTCGAGCGGCGGGCCCTCGGAACGCATCACGCGGCCGTTGATCCGCATCGCCGGCGGCTCGCCCGCCACCAGCAGGAGGTCGCTCGCCTGGCGCTCGGCGACGACCTGGAGCCATGCGTCGAGCCGCGACGGCCCCGGGCGCACGTCGGCGCGCATGCTCTCGAGTTCCGTGACGAGGCGATCGAGATCGTCGAAGGGCTCAGTCAAGGCCGGGCAGGCGGTGCGTCCGTAACTTCCGGGCGCGCGGCGTGGTCAAAGGTACCAGGAAGGAAAGGGAGCACAACCATGGTGAAGCATATTACATGCACCTCCATCGCCCTCCTGCTGCTGGCGGCTCCGGTCTCCGCGCAGACCCGCACGCGGCCGGATCCGGCTCGACGTGCGGCAGTGCAGCAACGAGCGCCGTATTTCCCGCAGCGGATTCGGGCCGGCGTTCGCGCCGGACAACTGACGCGCGAAGAAGTGGGACGGATTCGGCACCAGCTGCGGACCCTCCACGCGCAGGCGCGGCAGATGCGACAGGACGGCACGATGACGCCCGCCGAGCGGACGCGGCTGCGCCACGAGATGCGACAGATCAGCCGTCAGATCTTTCGGCTGCGGCACAACAAATAGGAATAAGGGGTCGTCCCTCGATCTGTGGGAAACTCTGGGAACACGGGGAGATGGAAGTTCCCTGAGTCTTCCACAAATCGAGGTACGACCCCCTCATGTGTCGCAACATTCGCACCCTGTTCAACTTCGCGCCGCCGGCGACGGATGAGGAACTGCGCGCCTCGTCGTTGCAGTTCGTCAGAAAGCTCAGCGGCTTCACCAAGCCGTCCAAGGCGAACGAGGCTGCGTTCAAGCGGGCGGTGGACGAGGTCTCGCACGCCGCCCGTCGGTTGATGGACTCGCTTTCGACCGGCGCGGCGCCGCGCGACCGCGAGGAAGTGGCGCGACGGGCCAAGGCCCGCTCGGCCGAGCGGTTTGCCTCAGGCGCGTAGCCGCCGGTGTCGCTCGATCCAGTGCGCCCAGGGCGGAAACACCACGCCCATGGCAAGGCAGACGACGGCGATCGCCTGCACGCTGGGCGGCGGCGGTGAATACGGACCGCTGATCCAGATGACGGACGCCACCGCCACCAACCCCGCCAGCGCCCAACGTCCGGTGGCATCGCGGGCAGGCGCCGTGCCGATGTAAAGCGCGAGTCCCGCGACGAGCAGCGCGCCCTCGACGGCGAACGTGGCCGGCACCGAGTTCCAGAGCCCCAGACCCGCGACAGGCCCGCCCGGCCAGATCGGCATGTCGGGCCGATGGCTGACGAAGTCGAGCACCCAGTGGCTGACGACGAGCGCGGCGAGCACGACGCCGGTCCGCGCCGCCCCGAGACGTCGCGCGGCCACCCAGCCGGCCAGCGCACCCCATCCCGCGGCGAGGAGCAGGCTGTGGCTCCACGGGTAACTCACGAAGTCGAGCGGCGTGAACGCGGTGTTCCCCGGATCGATCCGTACGACCTCGACGCCGGCGAGCAAGAAGATCGGCCAGAGCAAGTCGAGGCCGAAGGCCGCGGCGACGAGCGCCGCGAGCGGCAGGCGCGGCTCGACCCGCTTCGCGCCGAGCGCCGCGGCCAGATGCCCCACGAACACGCGGGGATTCTAGCGCACGGCGGTGCTAGATTAGCCCTATGAATACCTTGATCCGCCTCGCGATGGTGCCGCTGTTCGTCGGGGCGGTCTCGAGCGCCGCGCCGACCTACGAGGTCACCCGATCGACGGGCGACCACGACTTCATGTTCTCGTTCCGGCAGGGCGCCCAGCTCGCGTTCGCGGCCCCGCAAGAGAACACGCTCTCGCCCTGGCAGACGCTGCCGTTCCCCTGGAGGCTTTTCGGCCGCGAGGTCACCGGCTACTTCATCAGCGACAACGGCTACATCACGTTCGATCGCGCGGCGAAGACGAGTGTCGCGTCCAACCGGGCTCTGCCTGACCCGGCTGCGCCGGCCGCGAGCATCTTTGCGTTTTGGACGGACCTGCGCCTCGAAGCCGGGCACGGCCCCTGGACCAACGCCGTGTACACAGCCACGCTCGGCCAGGCGCCGAACCGCGTGCACCTTGTCTACTGGATGAGCGCCCTGCCGCCAGGCGGCGCGTTCGACACGTCCGCCTTCAGCTTCGCGCTGGCGCTCTACGAGAACGGCGAGTTCGAGGTCATCTTCACCTCGGGCCGCAAGGGCGTGCCCGTCAAGGCGACCATCGGCGCGACGAGCCCCGACGGCAAGACTGCGGTAATGGCCGAAGGGCCCGCA
>JANOGJ010000160.1:0-1976 GCA_031405995.1 Acidobacteriota bacterium | reverse complement strand
GCCCTCACGGCCACGTCGACCATCGTGTACTTGGCATTGCGGTCGTTGAAGGCGGGCAGCTTGGCCAGGGTGCCCTCGGGCATGTCCACCAGGACCTGGAACTCGCTCTTGTTGTCGAACGGCAGCATTTTCAACATGACGCCGCGAAAGGCGACCAGCGCGAACGACAGCACGATCAGGCCGAGCAGGACATAGAGCAGCTTCCATCGGTTGCGACGGCCTTCGTCCTGACGCAGGAAGCGCGTCATGATTCGGGTGAAGAAGCGCTGCAGCGCACCCTCGCTCGGGCCCGCGGGTGCGTGCGCCGTCGCGGTGTTGAGAAACAGGCGCCGATAGAGCCACGGGGTGAACACGAAGGCGACCGCCAGCGAAATGAGCATGCCGGTCGAGGCGTTGATCGGGATGGGGCGCATGTAGGGGCCCATCAGGCCGGTGACAAACGCCATGGGCAGCAGGGCGGCGATCACGGTGAACGTCGCCAGGATGGTCGGACCGCCGACTTCGTCCACCGCTGCGGGAATCGCCTCGGCAAGTCTCCTGCCGCCTTGCTGCATGTGGCGATGGATGTTCTCGACGACCACGATCGCGTCGTCCACCAGGATGCCGATCGAGAAGATCAGCGCAAACAGCGACACGCGGTTGAGCGTGAATCCCCAGGCCCAGGAGGCAAACAGCGTGACGGCGAGGGTGACGACGACGGCCGCGCCGACCACCAGCGCCTCGCGCCGCCCCAGCGTGAACAGCACCAGCACGACGACCGATGCCGTCGCGAAGACCAGCTTCTTGATCAGAGTCTGCGCCTTGTCCTCCGCGGTTGCGCCATAGTTGCGCGTGACGGTGGCCTGCACGCCGTCGGGGAAGTGGATGCCGCGCATCTGCTCGAAGCGCTCGATGACCGCGGCCGCCACGTCCACGGCGTTCGCGCCCGGCTTCTTGGACACGGTGATAGTGACCGCCGGATGGCGGCCCGAGGCCGCTGTCCGGCCGTCCGCCGAAGCGGGACCGGCGCCATGGCTGACATAGCGCTCCGGCTGGTCCGGGCCTTCGCTGACCGTGGCCACGTCCCGCAGGAATACGGGGGCGCCGTTCCTGACGCCGACGACCAGGTCGGCGACCTCTTCCGGTGTCGTCAGGAAAGTGCCGGCCTGCACCAGCACCTCGCGATTGCGGTCCACGCTGCGACCGGCCTCCGCGGAAGCGTTGGCGGCGGACAACGCGCGTCGCAGGTCTTCCAGCGCCAGCCCATACCCGGCCAGGCGCTGCGGGTCGAACACGACGTGCACGACGCGTTCAGGACCGCCGAGCGTCTCGATGTCGCGCGTGCCGGGCACGCGCTGGAGTTCCGCCTCCATCGTGTGGGCGATCCGCAGCAGGTCGGCGGCCGTCACATCCGGGTTTTCGCTCCACAGCGTCCCGGCGACGATCGGCACGTCGTCGATCCCCTTGGGCTTGATCAGCGGCTGGCCGACGCCGGCATTAGGCGGCAGCCAGTCCTGGTTGGAATAGAAGGCGTTGTAGAGCCGCACGATGGCGTCGGTTCGGGGCTCGCCGACTTCGAAGCGCACCGTCAGCGAGGCCATCCCTGGAGTGGAGGCCGAATAGACGTGCTCGACGCCTTCAATTTCCGAGATGATCTGCTCGGCGGGCGTGGTCACCAGCGACTCCACCTCCTGCGCCGACGCGCCAGGGTAGGGGATGAAGACGTTCGCGAAGGTGACGTTGATCTGCGGTTCCTCCTCGCGCGGGGTCACCGCGACCGCAAACAGGCCCAGCAGCACGCCGGTCAACGCAAGGAGCGGCGTTATCTCGGTGGCGAGGAATGCCTGCGCGATCCGGCCGGAGATGCCCAGGCGCGGATCGGGGCCCCCGCTCATTCGCGATCCCCGGCCGGCTCCATGGATCGCTGCTTGTAGGCGATTCCTGCGGCGATCGGATCGGTGGCCACGCGCTCGCCCGCGGCGAGCCCGGCCAGCACG
>JANOGJ010000126.1:0-6606 GCA_031405995.1 Acidobacteriota bacterium | reverse complement strand
ATTTCTGCTGGAACGTGTTGGTGCCGGTGGTCTGCTTCGCGCCTCTGAGATCCGCGCCGCCCACGAACAGGTCGGGCGAGTCGTCGTGACGTTGCATCGTGTAGCCGAAGACCTCCGCGTCCTTGGCCTTCGCCAGGCCGCCGACGCTCTTGTCGATCCAGACGAGGCGGTCGACGGCTGGGCGCGTGACACCCGCGGCCGGTTTCATCAGTCCGTAACCGGATTGCTTCGACCAAAGGCCGAAGAGGCTGACGAACTGCGGCTTCTGCAGGTCGATGAACTCGGCGTCCGGATCGACCCGCACGTAGCGGTGCCGCACTTGTTCAGCGGCGCCGTCGGTGAGGCGCATGGCGCGGGAGCCATCGGCCGCGATCTCCCAGAGATCGAACTTGTCGTTCATGACGACCGAGGCGTCGTCTTTCGTCCAGCCGGCCACCCCGAACGACGGCTTCTGTTTCACGGTTGCGTCGGATTCACGATCGATGAAGGACGTCGGCACGCCCTTCGTGATGTTGCGCACGACGCGCGAGGCGAGGTCGACCGTCCAGAGGTGGTCGTCTTCAAGAAACAGCACGTACCGGCCGTTCGGGCTGGGTCCGGCGTAACGGTCGTCCACGCGCGACTTGAGCTTCGTGCGGGCGCCGGTGCCGAGATCCGCGAGATACAGATCGGCCGACGGCCGTCCGATCGTGCGATCCATCGCGTAGGCTGACCATTCCTCGACGTACGCGGTGTCGGTGCCGCGGATGGGCTGCACCTGTTCTTCGAACGACTTGCCGATGGCGACGACGCGCGCGGCGTCCACGTGCCAGACGGCCAGCAAATTCCGGCGCCGGTCGGCGGCGGCCGAGAGCTTCTGCCGCGCCATGACGTCGATGTCCTTCCAGTGCCAGATATCGATGGCGGCCGGCTCGTCGACCTCCGGCGCCGGCGCAGGGGCTGCCGCGCCCGCACCGCGTCCCCGCGCTGGCGGCGCGGTCTTGTCCGGCCACGGCGCGAGGCCGACGAAGACCATCGTGCCGCGGTCGGACCACGACGGCCGCCGGAACGTCACGGTGCGCATGCTGGCCGGAAAGTCGGACGCGGACGTGGGATCGAACTCCCGTCGTCTTTCGGACGAGTCGCCGAGCGCGCGCCACGCGACGGCGACTTGCGTCGGGCCTTCGCGCCGTTCGTGGGTCTTCGATCGGAAGTAGGTCAGATCCGTCGCGTCCTTGCGCCACGTGAGGCCGGCGAACGATGCCGTCGCCGATTCCAGCACGCGCAGCACGCCGGTGCGGGGATCGAACAGGTGCACGCCGTTGCCCGCCTGCCCGTCCGCGCTGATCGCGAGCGCGAGCAGGTGGCCGCTCGCCGCGTCCTGCCACGCCGTCTCGCCGATGTTGCCGAACGTCCAGTCGCGTCCGGACGCGAGGTCGCGGACGATCACGGTCACGCCGAGCGGTTCGGTCTCGGCTGGTGGCGTGCCCGGGGCGGCAGGCGGCGCCGCACCGCCGGGCGCCGCCCCGCCGGCGGCTGGGGCCGGCGCGTAACGCCGCATCGCGAGATACGCGCCCGTCGGACTAAAGCTGAACGACTGGATGCCGTCCATCGTCGCGGTCTCGGCCGTGCGGAGATCGAGCAGCCCGATCTTGTTCTGGATGGGGCGGCGTTCCGTCCGCATCCGCTCCTGTTCGGCTTCGGTGTAGCCGATGCTGTAGGCCGCCCATGTCGAGTCGGCCGCGAACGTCGCCTGCGCGCCGTTCGCGGCGATCTTCGTCGTGTCGTCGGCCAGTCGTTTGAGCACGAGGTCGCTCGTCCGGTTCGCCCGGCTGATGCTGTACGCGACCCAGCGGCCATCGGGGGACAATCCGCCCCGGGCCGCGCCGGCTCCGAGCGACTCCCATTGGTCGTAGTCGGATCGCGTGATCGGCGGTTTGGATTGCGCGCCGGTCGCGCTGACCAGGCTCGCGGCAAGAGAAACGGCAATCAGAATGCGTCGCATGGCAGTCATCTTCCGCCGACTCCGCCGACTCGGCAAGGCTGTTTTTCCACTATGCTCTGCCCTATGACCCGCCTGATTTTCCGATCCCTGCTTGTGGTCGCCGTCGTGAGCGTCCCGCTCTGGACCGGAGGTGCGCGTGTCCGAGGCGCCGCCGCCCAGGGTGGCGCGGCGATCACCGTCGACTTCCAGGCGGTGTCCGCCGACGGCCAGCCGGTCGCCGATCTCAAGCCCGACGAGGTGTCGTTGCGGGTGGCGGGCCGTGCGCGACCGATCAGGTCCCTGCAGCTGGTGCGCGTGGCCGGTGGCGCGGCCGCCGGGCCGGCCGCCGTGCCCTCGCCGTTTGGCACGAACGCCGCCGGAAGTGACGGCCGGCAGGTGGCGATCATTGTCGAAGACGCGACGCTGCGGGTGGGCGGCGAGGTGCCGTTGCGGGCGGCCGTTGGCGCGTTCCTGGACGGACTGGGCCCGACCGATCGCGTCGCGTTCTCGCTCGCGCCGCACGACACGGCGGCCATCGGGTTCGCGGCCGGCGTGGCCAGGGTCAGGGAAGCGCTGGGAAGGATGCAAGGCCGCGCGGGTCCGTCACCCACGGCCGACGAGGAGGCCTGCCGGACGCGGGACACGCTCGCCCTCGTCCGCAATCCGCTCGCCGCGCTTGGCGGCGGCGAGACGCCGATGACCGTGCTCTTCTTCTCCTCCAGCCTCACGGCTCCGGCGGCGGCTCGGGCGGCCGGCATGGGCCAGTCAGGCGCGGGGCAATGCGACATCACGGCGCAGAGCTATCAAGGGATTGGCGCTGCAGCCGCGGCCGTGCGCGCCCAGATGTACGTCGTCCAGCAGGACGACACCGTGGCCCGCCGCAGCGAGGGCCTCGAGAATCTGGCCGGCGCGACGAGCGGAGGGCAGGTCGTGCGACTGGCCGGAGCGACCGGCGCCCTCGCGCGCGTGCTCGTCGAGACGTCGGCGTACTACGTCGCGACGCTCGACAGCGATTCGTCCGACCGCGCCAATCAGGCGCAACGGATCGAGTTGCGCGTCACGCGGAGCGGCGTGACAACCCGTGCCCGGCAGGAACTGGTCGTGACGTCGGGTGCTCGACCGGCGGCCCGACTGACGCCACAGCAGATGCTGCGTGAAGCGCGCGCGTTCCGGGACTTGCCCGTGCGCGCCGTCGCCTACGCCTCGCGAGGCGCGGCGGGCCGGATGACCGTTCTCGTGCTGGGCGAGTCCGTGGACCCGGCCACGAAGATCACAGCAGCCGCGGTGGGGCTCGTCGATGCGGCCGGGAAGCTCGTGGGGCAGGCCACGGCGGCGGAGAAGGAACTCGCCGGCTCCCTGATCATCATCCCGACGTCGGTGGCGCCAGGGACCTACCGCATGCGCTTCGCCGCGACGGACGCCACGGGCCGAAGCGGCGCCGCCGACTATGAGGTCGTCGCCGACCTCGCGCCGGCAGGCCCGCTCCAGCTCGGCGGGCTCCTCATCGGCGCGATCCGCAACAACTCCATGGCGATGGCGCTGCAGTTCCGAGACGAGGAGAAGATCGTCGGGTACCTGGAGATGTACGGGAAGATCACGAAGGTGTCCGCGCGGATGGAAGTGGCGGCGACGCCCGACGGTCCGGCGCTCACGACCGTGCAGCCCGGGGGCAGCGGCACCAGCGAAGCCGACAAGTTCATCCTGACGGGCGAGATTCCGATCGCCGCGCTCCCGCCGGGTGACTACATTGTCCGCGCGTTCGTCAGCCTCGAAGGGCAGGCCGAGGGCAAGGTCGTCAAGACGTTCCGGAAACTCCCGAAGTAGCCGGATACGTGCGCTCGACGTACTGCTCGACGAGCTGTTGAAACGCCGTCGCGAGTTCTTCGTAGGTGCCGGTCAGCGTCATCGCGCGCACGCCGTCGATGAACACCGGGCAGCTCGGCGCCTCGCCCGTGCCCGGGAGCGAGATGCCGATATTGGCGGCCTTGGACTCCCCGGGGCCGTTCACCACACAGCCCATCACCGCGACCGACATGGTCTCGACGCCCGGATGCGATTGCTTCCAGACGGGCATTTGCGCCCGCACGTAGTCCTGGATGCGCTCGGCCAGTGCCTGGAATGTCGTCGACGTCGTCCGGCCGCAGCCGGGACAGGCCGTGATCGCGGGGGAGAACGACCGCAGGCCCAGCGCCTGCAGAATCTCGCACGCGGCATAGACCTCTTCACGCCGATCGCCGCCCGGGCGCGGCGTGAGCGACACGCGGATCGTGTCGCCGATGCCCTCGTTCAGGAGAATCGCCAATGCGGAGGCGGACCAGGCGATGCCTTTCACGCCCATGCCGGCCTCGGTGAGACCGAGGTGCAGCGGCTGTTCAGTCTTGCGCGCCAGATCGCGATAGACGGCGATCAAGTCGCGCGGCCGCGAGACCTTGCACGAGATGATGATCTGGTGGCGGCCCAGCCCGGATTCCATGGCGAGTTCGGTCGACTGGAGGGCGGAGAGCACCATGCACGCGTTCACGATCTCCTCGGAGGAGCGGCCGAGATTCCGGTCGGTGTTCTCCTGCATCTTCGCCGTGACCAGCTCCTGGTTCAGGGAGCCGCCGTTGACGCCGATGCGCACGGGCTTCTGGTGGTCGGCGGCGACGCGGCAGATGGTGGAGAAATGTTCGTCGCGGCGTTTGCCGGTGCCCACGTTGCCCGGATTGATGCGGTACTTGTCGAGCGCGCGCGCCGCGCCCGGCGAGCGCGTCAGCAGCAGGTGGCCGTTGTAGTGGAAATCACCGATGAGGGGCGCAGTGCAGCCGGCGTCGAGCATCCGCTGCTTGATCTCGGGCACGGCCGCCGCCGCCTCGGGCGTGTTTACCGTGACGCGCACCATCTCCGAGCCCGCCTCGGCCAGCTCGATGCACTGCCGCGCGGTCGCCGCCGCATCGGCCGTTTCGGTCAGGGTCATGCTTTGCACGACCACGGGCGCCCCGCCGCCGACCTGGATCACGCCGACGCGCACGCCAATCGTCCGGTGCAAACGCGCCGGGGCAATCATCACGACCGATCATACGTTGGGACGGTCTAAGATTCAGTACATGCGGATTCTGGGGGCCATCGCTGTCGCTGCTGCGCTCGTCGCGAACGTCTTCGTCGGCGCCCGACCAGTGAGCGCCCAGGCCGGACCGCCCAAGGTCGCCGCGATGCCGGTGCTCGACGATCCGGCCGGCACGGTCCGAATGTTTCCGGCCGGCGCCGAGGTGGACCTGGTGCTGCAGACGCCGCTCAACGCCGCGACGGTCTCGGTCGATGCGCGCTTCGAGGCGGTCGCGATTACGAGCGTGCCGCCGCGCGGCCCGATGGTGATCCTGGCGCCGGCCACGGCGCGCGGGTTCGTCAGCTCCGTACGCCCGTCGGCGCAGGGGCGCAGCAGCCTCACGCTCTCGTTCGAGGAACTGCGCGCGGACGCCACGTCACAACGCCTCCGCGCCTCCGTCGTCCAGGTCTTTGATGGCAGGAAGGCGGGGGAGCCGGCGCGCGTCGGGGCGGGTGGCCGCGTCGCCGGGATTCCGGAGGGCGTCAGGGCCGCGCTCACCGGCGTGCTCGTCGGAGCTGGCGGCACGCTGACCGCGACTGACGGGCGCAATGTCGAGTTGCCCGCCGGAACCATTCTCAGGATCCGCCTCGAACAGCCGGTCGAGATTCGCATCGGCGGCGGGTAGGCTCGCGGTCCGGCCGCGGTAGTATTCCTCCACCCCGGAGGGTCCCGTATGTCTGTCAGATTCACGTTCAAGGTCGCGGCGGCCGTGGCGGTCGCGCTGGGCGCATCCGTGCTCGGCGTCGTCACAATGTCCGCGCGCCAGGCGGCGAAGCCCGACGATCCCGCGCTCGTCGCCCGTGCCCGCGCGATTCATGATCGCGTGATCACGCTCGACACCCACGACGACATCAGCGCGGCGAACTTCCAGATGTCGCGCAACTACACGATCGATCTTGGCAATCAGGTCAACCTGCCGAAGATGAAGGCCGGCGGGCTCGATGTCTCGTTCATGATCGTGTACGTCGGACAGAGCAACGCACCTGACGCGTTCGAGCAGGCCGGGTTCGACCGCGCGTACGAGCAGGCGTTCGAGAAGTTCGAGGCGATCCACCGGCTGACGAGCGTCCTCGCACCGGATCAGATCGAGCTGGCGCTGACGCCTGCCGACGTCCTGCGGATCGCGAAGTCTGGGAAGAAGGTGGCCGTCATCGGCATCGAGAACGGCTACCCGGTTGGCCGCAACGTGGGCCGCGTCAGGGAGTTCTGGGAACGCGGCGGCCGGTACATGTCGCTCGCACACAACGGCCACAGCCAGTTGTCGGACTCGAACACGGGTGAGGCGAACAAGCAATGGGCGCACGGCGACGGTCTCAGCGAGCTCGGGAAGCAGGTCATCGCCGAGATGAACCGCTGGGGGATCATGGTCGACGTCTCGCACCCGTCCAAAGGATCGATGATGCAGTCGGTGGCCTTGTCCAAGGCGCCGATCATCGGGTCGCACTCGGCGGCGCGCGCCCTCTGCAATCACTCACGCAACATGGATGATGAGCAACTGCAGGCCCTCAAGAAGAACGGGGGCGTCATCCAGGCGGTGGCGTTTGCGAGCTACGTGAAG
>JANOGJ010000014.1:0-5634 GCA_031405995.1 Acidobacteriota bacterium | reverse complement strand
GACATGTCTTGGGTCATGGTTTGCCGGGTTGCGACGCCTGCGCGTCCGCCGGCTCAAACCCGCGTCCCGTCAGGAGGCGCACGCCGGCCGTCTCGAGGAATCCCGGAGAGACGGCGTACCACGACGCCCACGGACGGTCCTCATCGGTGGCGCCGTCGTGGCGCGTGCCGGAGAGCCGGCGTCTCGCTTCGCCATCGAACGCGGGCAGATGACTGGCGACGGTCGCGCCGGTCGCGCGAGGCACCGCCCGGAGCGCCTGCGTCAGCGTTTCGGCGAACTGCGCCTGCGCCGGGCCCTCCGCGTAACGATCGGCGGGCAGCTCGAAGCGGTATGTCAGCAGCTTCGGCACGTCGATGCCCAGGTCGATTCGCTTCAGGAACAGCATGGATTGGACGATGAGACCCGACACGACGAGGAGCGAGAGGGCGAAGGCGACCTGGGAGGCGATGAGCAGCGTCCGCCGGCGGCCGGAGCGGCGGCTCCCGCTGCCGCGGCCCTCGCGGATCGCTTCAATGGCGGGCGCGCGCCCGGCCGACCACGCCGGCCAGAGGCTGAAGAGGAGCGGCGTCGCGAGCGAGATCAGCGCCGTGAACACGAGCACGTTGGTGTCGATGCCGACCGTGCGAAGAAAGGGCTCAAAGGAGGCCGCGTTGATCGCGCGGAGTCCCGCGTGCGCCAGCCCCAGGCCGGCGGCGCCGCCGATGAGGCTGAGAATCAGGCTCTCGCACATGAGCGGCCGGATCAGCTGCAGCCGGGACGCGCCGAGCGCGGCCTGTACCGCGAAATCGTGGCGGCGCGCGACCGTGCGCGCGAGCACCAGATTGGCGAGGTTGACGCACGCGATGAACAGCACGAACACGACGACCACGCCGAGGAGCGCGAGGATGACCCAGGTGTCGGGCGACGCCAGCGCGTCGAGCGTCGAGACGACGGAGCCGGACCAGCCGTGGTTCGTGTCCGGGTGCGCCTTCGCCAGATTGGCCGACAGGCCGGTGATTTCGGCGCTCGCGGCCTCGAGCGACACGCCGGGCGCGAGCCGGCCGATGGCGCGAACCGTCCGCGTGTCCCGCGGCGCCGCCGCGTCGAGCGGCAGCGTCGTCCACAGGTCGATGAGCGCGAGATTGCCGATCTCGATCTCCGGCTTCATCACGCCGACGAGCGTGATCGACCGGCCGTCAAGGAGGAGCGGGCGCTGGAGCGCATCCGGACTCGCGTTGAACCGTTCGCGCCAGAACCGGTGGCTCAGGACGCCGACGGCTTCGCGGCCGGGCGCGTCCTCGCCGGGCTGGAAGAGGCGGCCGGCGACGGGCGAGAGTCCCCAGACGTCAACGAGACTCGCCGTGGCGCGCCCGGTCAGGATGCGCTCGGCGTCGCCCATGCCAGTGAGCGTGGCCTCGCGCGTGTCGTACGCGGCCATCGCGCTGAAGCTCTTGGATGCCGCGCGCCAGTCGAGGAAGTCGGCGACCGATGAGCGGCCGCGCGACATGACGCCTACCGACGAGTTGAGCATCGAGACCCAGCCGAGCGTGTCGGGGTCCTTGACCGGCAGCGAGCGCACGAGGAGCGGATTCGCGATGCTGAAGAGCACGGTGTTCGCGCCGATCGCGAGTGCCAGCGTGACAATCGCGATCGCGCTGTACCCGGGCGAGCGCAGCGCGGTGCGTACGCCAAGGGTCAGGTCGCGCCACAGATTCCACATGTCCAGGCTCCTTCGCGGCGTTCGTCGCGTCATGCTCAACCTCAGCCGGCGTCCGTGCCAGGCCGCCATCAGCGATCGCTTCCAGTACCGGCGTCGCGCCGACGCGCGGCCGTGCGCCTGTGTCTCGCGACGAAAGTCCTCCTCGAGATCGCCGAGCAGGAACTCCGACACCGGCTCGGGCACGAGGGCCGAGACGACGAGCCTTGGGACGCGGGGCGGCGTTGGAGGCCGGGTCTTCAGACCCGGCGCATCGTTCCTCACGGTAGTCGCAACTCGCTCTCGAGGCCGTCGGCCATGTTGCGCAGCCCGGCCATCGACTGTCGCAGTGCGCGCTGCCCGGCCGCGGCGAGCCGGTAGTGCTTCTTGCGGCGGCCGCCGCGCTCCGCCGTGGGCTCGCCGATCCGGCTCGCGACGAGGCCCTTGTCTTCGAGCCGTTCAAGCGTCTTATAGACGGAGCCCAGCGAGACGTCGCGTCCGGTGCGCGCGCCGATGTCGTCGGAAATCGACACGCCGTAGGCGTCGCCGCCGAGGCGTGTCAGCGCCAGCAGGACGAGCTGTTCGAACCCTCCAAGGACCGGTTCTGCCATGGCCATATGTTAGACGAAGGCGGACATATCGTGGTTCCGTCCGACATTGCGAACCGGCTCCCGCTCTGTTACGTAGGAACCAGCACGTGTCTGAGATCCTCCGTTCGTACCGTCGCAACGCCGTTCACGTGCGGCAGGCGCTCGACGTTCCCGCCGGGGACGCGGGGCCGCTGCATATGGATGGCGGGTACCTCGAAGGCGCGGGCCGGATCGAGCGGTACAAGCGGATGTCGATTCCCGTCCGGCGTGCGTTGAACGACTCCGACCGCGCGTCGTTTTCGCAGGCGCTGGCGGAACTCGGCGTGACGAGCGTGGCGCGGCCGTCGGCGAGCGAGGCGTGCCGCCGCGCCGGCGACGTCTGGCGGCGCCTGCAGCAGGAGCTCGACAGCACGGTCGTGCTCGGCGGCGCGAAGGTGCCGCGACGCGAGATCCTCACCGGGTGGCTGGAAGCCGCCGCCTTCTACGACACGCTGGAGCGCGACCGCGCGTACGACCGGTTGATCGACCAGTGGGGCAAAGCCGCGGAGCACATCGGCGCGCAGCTCGCGGAGGAAGTCGCGAACCTGATCATCCTGCTCGACGAGGCCGCGGCCGAGGCGCTCGACGAGCCGGTCATCCTGCCGCCGCCCGCGCGCACGCCGCCCCCGCCGCCGGATCCCAGGGAGCCGTGGTGGCGGCGGATTATCTAGTGTGCATCTCGCTCTCCCGGGGCGACGACAGTTGCAGCGATCTGTGTGCCGCTCCTACAGTTATCCGTGAGACCGAAAGGATCAGATGCGTCCACAGAGACTTCCGCTACTCCTTGTCCTGATCCTGGCATTCGCGCTCACCCCCTCGAGGGCGCGAATCAGTGTCGTAGCTGCGACCGATCTGCCAACCAGTCTCACAGACCAAGAGTTCTGGAGACTCACAGTAGATCTGTCCGAACCGAACGGCGTCTATGAACAATCGGAGAATCTAATCTCAAATGAAATGGTCCTTTGGAGGCTTGTGCCGGAGCTAGTTGCACACGCCAAACCAGGCGGCGTCTATCTGGGCGTCGGACCTGAGCAGAACTTCAGTTATGTTGCGGCGCTCCGACCGCGCATGGCGTTTATTACCGACATCCGTCGCGGAAACCTTCACGTACTCCTGATGTACAAAGCGCTTCTTGAGCTGTCTGCCGAGCGGGCTGATTTCGTCTCACTGTTGTTTACGAAGCCGCGGCCGGCCGGGCTTTCCGCCACCTCAACCGTCAACGAGATCATGAACGCTTATTGGGATACCAAGAGCTCGGACGAGGCGGTTTACGCGGCGAATCTCGAAGCCATTCGACGCCACCTTACGAAGACGCGCGCACTTCCGCTTTCGGCAGAGGATCTCGATGGCATCGGGCGGACATATCGAGCCTTCTACTGGTACGGCCCCGCGATGACCTACACGGCCAGCACGACGCTGAGGGTCAGCGTAAGGAGCAGGGATGCCACGTACCGGCATCTGATGACGGAGGTCGATACCGCTGGGCAGGCCGTGAGCTATTTGGCAACGGAAGAGAAGTTCAAATTCGTCAAGGACCTCCATGACCGGAATCTCGTAATTCCCGTGGTCGGGAATTTCTCGGGCCCTAAGGCGATCCGTTCCATCGGTGCGTTCGTCAGGAGTCACGGGGCTATCGTGACGGCGTTCTATGTTTCGACCGTTGAGCCCTACCTCCGCAACGACGGCACAATGGGCGCGTTCTGCGCCAACGTGGCGACCCTCCCAATTGACGATGCCAGCGTGTTCATTCGCCCTGGCAGCATGGCTTCGCTGCGCGGTGCCGATCCGAGCGTGTTCAGCCGTCCCCCAGGAGTGACGACTCAGATTGGCGTCTATTTCACTGGCGTTATCGTCAAGATGGCGACCGGCTGCGGCTAGGGGTGCGACGATCGCCTACCGGAAGATATTCTTGACGACGAACCAGATGTTGGCGGGGCGTTCGGCGAGCCGGCGCATGTACCACGGAAACCAGTACTCGCCGTAACTGATGAGACAACGCGTCGGGATGCCCATGCGGCCCAGCTCGCGCTGCCGCGAGGACTGGATGCCGTAGAGCATCGCGAACTCGTAGCGGCTTTGCGGCACCTTGCGCTCCGCGATGACCTTCTGCAGCCGCTCCTGCAATTCCAGATCGTGCGTCGCGATGTGGACGAGCGCGCCCGGCTTTGTGTTGTCGTCCTGGAGCAGGCGCGCCGCGACCTTGTAGTAGTTCTCGTCCACATCCGACTTCTTCGGAAACGCGACGTTCGCCGGCTCGAGGTACGCGCCCTTGACGAGCCGGATCGCCGACCCGAGCCGGACGAGTTCTTCAATGTCCTTTTCGGTGCGGAACAGGTACGCCTGGATCGCGATGCCGATCTTGTCGGAGCGCTCGCGCAGCCGCTTGTACAGCGCGATGGTGCCGTCCACGTACGGCGAGCTTTCCATATCGAGCCAGAGGAAGTTGCCGGCCGCTTCCGCCCGCTGAAGCAACGCGAGACAGTAGTTGAAGCAGATCTCGGGGTCCTGATCGAAGCCGAGCTGCGTGGGTTTGACCGAGATCTGGGCGTCGAGGCCGGCGGCCTTCACCTTGTCGATGACGCCCATGTAGTGGTCGGAGACTTCCCTGGCGTCTTCGATCTTCGTGATGTTCTCGCCGAGCCGCGTCAGGATCGTCGTCAAGCCCGCCGGTTTCAGTCCCGCCGCCGCTTCGACCGCGTCCTCCATGCGCTCGCCGGGCATGAAGGTGACGACCGAGCGGCGGACGAACGCCGTCCGCATCGCGCGCTCGCGCAGCCAGACGTTGGTGGAGGCCCACAGAAGGGACTTGCGCATCAAAGACATAGACACATCGGCGATCGGCGATCGGCAAACGTCAATCGATTATCGGCAATCGGCAATCGGCAATCGGTGTCAGTGAACGCCGCCGCCGGCCGGAGGCGCCGTGAGCGGCTTGAGCACGCCGCGATGGCAGGTGAAGCAGGTCACCTTCGGCGCGTCGGCCGCCACCGGCTCGCCGACGTCCTTCAAGAACTCGGCGTTGATGGCCATCGTCATCTTGAGCATCTTGCGGGCGACGAGCTTGGTGGGCTTGTCGTCGGCCGCCTGGTCTTGCATGCTGACGTGGCAGTGCGTGCACTGGACGCCGAGCGCGCCGGCGATGCTGCGCATCAACGGCGTGATTTGCTGGCGGGTCATGTCCTTGGGGAGCACCTGGAGATTCTGCGGCGGCGCCTGCGCGCGCCCGCGGCCCGGCGGCGGCGGCGGATCCTGGGCCTGGACGCCAACGCCAATGACGAGACCACCGAGGAGGACGATCGAACCGATTGCTGCACGCATGGGGGAGATTAT
>JANOGJ010000878.1:0-2854 GCA_031405995.1 Acidobacteriota bacterium | reverse complement strand
CGCGTTCTGCCTGTCAGTCGAGAAGCTCATCGGGATCGACACGGCGATTCCGGAGCGCGTGATCTACATCCGCGTGCTCATCGCGGAACTGCAGCGGCTGTCGAGCCACCTCGTGTGGCTGGGCACGCACGGCATGGAAATCGGCGCCGTGACCGTCATGCTCTACTGCTTCCGCGAGCGCGAGCAGCTCCTCAACTTGAACGAGATGCTGGCCGGGTTCCGCATGTTCCCGAGCTACCTGCGCATCGGCGGCCTCCGCGAGGACCTGCCGCGCGGCTTCCACGAGGCGGTGCGCGACTTCCTCGAGATGTTTCCGGGCAAGCTCGACGAGTACGACAAGCTCCTCACGAAGAACCAGGTCTGGATCAAGCGGACGAAGGGCGTCGGCCGGCTCTCGCGCGAGGACACGATGGCGATGGGCCTCATGGGCCCGATGGCGCGGGCCGTCGGCATCCCGTACGACGTCCGCAAGACGTTCCCGTATCTCAAATACGACACGTTCGACTTCACCGTGCCGACGCAGACGGCGGGCGACGTCTACGCGCGGTATCTCGTCAAGCTCGAGGAAATGCGGCAGAGCGTGAAGATCTGCACCCAGGCGCTCGAGCGGATTTCGCCGACCGGCGCCTACGACTGCGGCGACTTCCGCTACGTGCCGCCGCCCAAGGACCGCGTGTACACCGAGATGGAGGCGCTCATCCAGCACTTCCTGTTGTACTCGCAGGGTTTCAACGTGCCGAAGGGCGAGGCCTACGTGCCGATCGAGGGGCCGCGCGGCGAGCACGGGTTCTACATCGTGTCGGACGGAGGCAACCGGCCGATTCGGGTCAAACCGCGCGCCCCGTCGTTTATCGCCTGCCAGTCGTTGTCGAAGATGATTGTCGGCGGGCTCATCGCCGACGTCATCGCCGTCATCGGCTCGACGGACGTCGTCATGGGAGACGTGGATCGATGATCCGGGCGAGTAGAGCGAGCGAGCCACGGCGAGCGAGCCACGCTTGCGGAGCGGGGAGTGAGGGGCCCCGCGAGCAAGCGTGTAAGGGGGTCCGCGGGGACGAAGTCCCCCGGAGTGAAGGATGAGTTTCCATCCAGCGATGGACTATGGCCGGGGGCGCCACCAGTCGGCGCGTCAGCTGCCCGAAGCCGGTCCGGCGTTCGTCTTCACGGCCGAGCGGCGCGCGAGGCTCGAGGAGATCTGCGCGCGGTACCCGCCGGAGCAGCGGAAGTCGGCGATTCTGGCCGCGCTGTACCTGGCGCAGGACCAGCAGGGCTACCTGACGCTCAACGCCATGCGCCACGTCGCCGAGGTCATCGGTTGCACGCCGGCCCAGGTCGAAGACGTGGTCTCGTTCTACACGATGTTCTACACGCGGCCGGTCGGCCGGCACGTACTGCAGGTCTGCCGCACGCTCTCGTGCGCGCTGCTTGGCGCCGAGCGCGTGACCGAGGAGCTGGCGAAGACGCTCGGCATCCGGTCGGGTGAGACCGACGCGGCGGGGGAGTTCACGCTTCTCGAGGTTGAGTGCCTCGGCGCCTGCGATCGCGCGCCCGTGGTGGGCGTGAACGATCACTGGCATGAGTGCCAGCGGCCGGACGAGGCGCGGGCGCTCATCGACGGACTACGCGGTCGGGGCATGGCGTCGCTGACGGGCTGCTACTTGAAGGTGGAAAGATGACACGGGGTCTGGCCCCGCTTGGCGTGAGCCGGGCCTGACCCCTTAGACAATCGTCAGTTCAAGACATGGACTTATTCCTCACCAAATATATTCGTGAGCCCAACGCCCACACGCTCGACTTCTACGTGAAGACGGGCGGCTACGGCGCCCTGAAGAAGGCGTTGGCGATGAAGCCGGAGGCCGTCATTGAGACCGTGAAGGCCTCGGGTCTGCGCGGGCGAGGCGGCGCCGGGTTTCCGACCGGCCTGAAGTGGGGCTTCGTCGACCAGAAATCCGGCAAGCCGCGCTACATCTGCTGCAACGCCGACGAGAGCGAGCCGGGCACGTTCAAGGACCACGTGCTCATGGAGCGCAACCCGCATTTGTTGTTCGAGGGCTGCCTCATCGGGTGCCACGCCATCGGCGCGAAGGTCGCCTATATCTACATCCGCGGCGAGTTCGCGCACGTGCAGGACGTCCTTGAGGCCGAGCTCCTCAAGGCGCGGAAGGCCGGCTACGTCGGCACGAACATCCTCGGCACGGGCTTCGACTGCGAGATCCACATGCACCGGGGCGCCGGGGCGTACGAAGCCGGCGAGGAGACCGCGCTCATCGAATCGCTCGAAGGGAAGCGCGCCCAGCCGCGGCTCAAGCCGCCGTTTCCCGCCGTCGAGGGCCTCTACGGCTGTCCGACGGCCGTGAACAACGTGGAAACGCTCTGTAACGTGCCCCTCATCATCGAGAAGGGCGCCGAGTGGTTTGCCGGCATCGGACCCGAGAAGAACACGGGGCCCAAGCTCTTCTGCGTCAGCGGCCACGTGGCGCGGCCGGGGACGTACGAGGCGCCGATGAGCGTGTCGCTGCGCGACCTCATCTTCGATAAGAAGTTCGCGGGCGGCATGCATGAAGGTCGCACGTTGAAGGCGGTCATTCCCGGCGGGTCGTCCGTGCCGTTCCTGCTGCCCGACCAGCTCGACATTCCCGCCAGCTTCGACGGCCTCGCCAAGGCGGGCTCGCTGCTCGGCTCGGCTGGCATCATCGTGATGGACGACACGACCTGCATGGTGTGGGCGGCCGAGAACCTGCTGCACTTCTACAAGCACGAGTCGTGCGGCAAGTGCACACCGTGCCGTGAGGGCGGCGACTGGCTGCACAAGTTGCTGGGCCGGATCGAGCGCGGTGAAGGCCAGATGAAGGAC
>JANOGJ010000849.1:0-2371 GCA_031405995.1 Acidobacteriota bacterium | reverse complement strand
CGCCGAAGAGCCGTTGGCCGTAGAACGCCGCCTCGATCGTCATCCGCAGGCCCTCTTCGAGGATGGCCGGCAGAATCCGCTGCGAGGGATTCGTGACGAGTGTGAGCACGGTGGGCTGTTCGCGGAGCACGCCGTCCTGGAATCCCTTGGGGATCACCAGCAGCGCGCTCGCGTCACCAGCGTCAATCCCGCGCTGGCCTTCGCCTGCGGCGACCGGATGGATCTCGAGGAACTCGGCGAGCTGGCCCTGACTGCCCGCGCGGGCGACGAGCCCGCTGACGAACGTCTGGTCGAGATCGACGAGCAGGAGCCTGGCCTTGGGCGCGGGTCCGTTGTCGCCTCCGATGAGGCTCATCAGGCCGCCAATGACGATCGGCACGCCCATCCACCAGAGGAGCGCGACTGGATCGGCCAGCCGGCGCTTGATGTCCTTCAGCGCCGCGATGAGGGTGAAGCGCACGGCCTACTCCCTCAGCGCCCGGCCCGTCAGCTTAATGAACAGCGCTTCGAGGCTGGCCTGGCTGAGCGACGTCTCCTGGATTTCGCCGCCCGAGGCGGCCACGGCCGCGAAGATCGCGGGCAGCTTCCGCGTCGCGCCCTCGACAGCAAGCAGCAGGGTCTTCTCATCAGCGGAGACGATTTCCGCGCCGTCAACGCCCGCGATCGCGTTGCGCGCCGCCTGCGCGTTGAACGTGCCAGTGAGGCGAACAATGTCCTTTTCGCCGATGAGGCGCCGGAGCTCGTCGAGCGTCCCCATCGCCAGGAGCTTGCCGCGATCGACAATGGCGAGGCGATCGCACAGGTCCTGCGCCTCTTCCATGTAGTGCGTGGTGTAGAGCACGCACGTGCCGGTCTTGACCTCCTCGCGCACGAGTTCGAGCAACCGGACGCGGCTCTGCGGATCGACGCCCACCGTCGGCTCGTCGAGCAGCAGCACTTTCGGCTGGTGCACGATGCCGCACGCGAAGTTGAGGCGTCGCTTCATGCCACCGCTGTAGCGCTTGACGGGCTCGCGCGCGCGATCGGCGAGCCCGACGCGTTCGAGCACGTCCAGCACGCGCTTCTTCAACGCATCGCCGCGCATGCCGTACGCCGCGCCCCAGTACGCCAGGTTGTCGGTCGCGCTGAGATCCTCGTAGAGCGCCAGCTCCTGCGGCACGATGCCGAGTTGCTTCCGGGCTTCGACGCTGTCGCGCACAACGTCGTGGCCGAGCACGGTCACGCGTCCTGACGTCGGCTTGAGCAACCCGGAGATGCAGCCGATGGCCGTGGACTTGCCGGCGCCGTTCGGGCCGAGCAGTCCGAAGATCGTGCCGGCCGGGGCCGCGAAGCTGAGCCCGTCCACCGCGACCAGGTCGCCGTACTGCTTGCGCAGGTCGCGGACGTCAATCATGGGGGATGGACATCTTAACCGGTCTTCTTGACCGGTCGGCTTCGTGGCCTTCGTGTTGAGAGCTTTGAGCGTAGGATCTGGGCCATGGACATCCGTCGTCTCATCCAACCCATCGCTGTTCTCCTGGCTGTCCTCTCGCTCGCCGCGGCGACCCTTGCCCAGCAGCGCGACCCGGAGGCGTACGCGAAGACGCTCGAGGGCGCCGAGCGCGTCGCGCGCATGCAGGTGCCGCGCGTGCTCGAGACGCTGGGGCTCACGGCCGGCGCCAAGGTCGCCGACATCGGCGCGGGATCCGGTCTGTTCACACGCCCGATCGCCTCGGCCGTCGGCGCCAAGGGCGTCGTCTACGCCGTGGACATCGACGCGGGCCTGCTGAAGATCGTCGAGCGCACGTCGACGGAAGCCGGTTTGACGAACGTCAGGACCGTGCTCGGCGCCACGGACGACCCGAAGCTGCCCGAACCGGTTGACCTCGTCTTCATCTGCGACGCGCTGCACCACATCGGCGGTCAGGCGGCGTATCTGAAGACACTCGTCAAGTATGTGAAACCGGGCGGCCGCGTCGCGGTCATCGACTTCTCCGAGAAATGGCCGCAGGGACACGAGTCCATGCGGTTCTCCGTCACGGACCTGGACGGATGGATGAAGGGCGCGGGACTCATGCCCGTCGGGTCGTTCAGTTATCTCGACAACAGCTTCTTCGTGATCTATCGACGCTAGTACCTCAACTTCGTCAGCGCGCCCGTCGCCGGGACGAAGATGTAGATCGTGTCGTACTCGGCATCGGGAATCGTCCACTCCGGCCCGCCGAGCGCTTTGATCACGGCCGGCAGCGTGTTCGAGTGGCCGATCACCAGGACGACATCCTTCGCATGGTTGGCCTTGAGCGCCGCCGCCAGTCCGGCGCTGTCCTGCGCCTTGTGCGTGCGCGGTTCCACACCAATCTTCTGCGCGATGGGCTTTGCCGTATCCTGCGTC
>JANOGJ010000792.1:0-4391 GCA_031405995.1 Acidobacteriota bacterium | reverse complement strand
GGGCCAGCAGCGCCGCGTCCGGGTTGGGATCCGTCGTCGCCTCCGACACAGCAGCCAGCGAGGCGCCGGCTTCGATCCAGCGCTTGATCGTGTCGCGATCGGATTCCGGCAACTGCTCCTTGCCGTCGGGCATCTCGAGGTCGCCGTCGTGCATGACGGCCTTGTAGAGGCGGCTCTCGGCGGGCTTGTGCGGGACGACCACCTTGCCGCGGAGGCCGCCTTTCTGCAAGCCGGCCTCCGTGCGCAGGTCGAGACCGCTTTCCTTCGCGTCGCCGTGGCACTCGATGCAGTGTTGTTTAAAGATCGCGTAGACCTGTTTCGAGAGGTCATCTGCATTAGCGGCGTTGGCGGCCTGGGCCTGAGGCGCGGCGGCGGGCGTCTGGGCCGGGTTCTGGGCGCGGAGGCTGAGGCTGCCAATCCAGGCGACGCCGACCGAGATGGCTACGAGTGGTCCGGCGAGTCGCCGCAGTCGTCCAAGGCGCATTCAGGTCTCCCCAAAGGGTCAAGAAGTAACGGGTTAGGGGGATCGTGGCCGAGCGACGGGAGAGAGTCAAGTCATTGAGCCATTGGCCAGTGGAGATTGGCCATTGCATTGGGTCCTTGGGCGTTGATCATTGGACCGGGTGGTCCGCTGACCCCCCGGGGTGGTCCGCTGACCCAGTGGCTGGTCCAGTGGCCCTCCTGATCCAGAAAAAGTCATGACCTGCTCGAGCTCCTGGCGGACCGGCTAGCGATTCGGCTTGAGCACGGCGCGAACCACCTGCGGGAGTTTGTAGGCCGCGCCGGTCAGGAAGTCGATGCCGAGCGTCTGGGTCAGGGCGATCGTAGGGAGTCGCCGGCGCCGCGTCGTGATGGACGGGTGAAGCAACTATGACTCTTTCTCGAACCGCGTGATTTCGTCCAGGTCCCCGGCAGCGCGGACCAGGCTGTGCCCCGCCAGGTCGTCGACCATCCGGCGGAGCATCGGCGACGCCGGCGGACGCCGGGCGATCAGGCGCGCCAGCCACACCGTGAGCGCCATCCCCACCGCGCCGATCGCGATCGACACGTGAATCCACGCCGGCGACTCGGCGTAGAGATCCACGCCCCACCACATCCGGGCGCCGACGATGGTCCCGACGATCCACAGAATCCACCACGGCAAGCCGAGCGCGAGCGCGCTGACCGCGCGGAAGCGCTGAAGCTCCGCCAGGCGCCGCTGATACAGGACGACCGGCGCGGTCGCATACGTGCGGCCGATGAGCAGCAACTGGACGACGCTGGAGACGATGGTGGCCAAGCCGTAAAGGTGCAGCACGAGACCCGCGGCGAGCAGATGCGGCACGTGACGGTGCGCGATCCAGAACGGCGCGACTACCGCCACGACGGCGATCCAGATGGCGATCTGCGCCGCCTGGCCCCAGGTGAGGCCGAGCAGCACGCGCCGCGACGCATCCGTCTTTCGGTCCGTTTCGACCGACAGCACGTGCGCCTCCGCCGCCTGCACGCGCCGATCCAGTTGCGCCCACGCCACCTTCAATTCGTCGAGTTCCACGATGACCTCCAGTGCGTTCTACGGTTTGGGCTCCGCCAGATCCTGGCGCAGCCGCTGTCTGAGACGGCTCAGCTTGGTCGCGACGTTCGTCTCAGTGATGCCAAGCACGTCGGCGATCTCGCGATGGCCGCGGCCCTCGAGATACAAGAGGATGAGGGCGCGCTGCAGGCCGTCCAACTGATCGATGACGCGATACAGCTCGCGCACGCGCGCGTCGCTTTCGGGTTCGCGCGGGTCCGCGAGGGCTTCGAGCGCCGCCGCATCCATCTGCGACACGTGGCGGTCCCGCCGGACAAAGCTGCGCCGGTGCGAGATGGCGACGTTCAACGCGATCCGGTACATCCAGGTCGAAAAGCTGCGGCCTTCGTCGTAGCGGGGAAACGCGCGCCACAACTGCGTGTAGATGTCCTGAGCCAGATCCCGCCGTTCGTCGGGATCGCGGCAGTACGCGTTGGCGATCTTGAAGACGATGCCCCGATGCTCGGCGAGCAAGGCCTCGAAGCGCGTGTCCACCCCCATTACCTACATGATTCGCCGGAGGGGCGGAAGTATCACACGGGAACAGCCACTTACGCCCGATCGAACACGATCACCTGCGCGAACGCCTTGCCGGCGCCATCGACGCGATCGTCGCGCTCTTGAACTGATGGTTCGCGGCCGCTGCGACTTCTCGATGTTGGCGATCCAGGTGCCGGTCAAGGGATTCATCACGTCCTCAATGATGCCGTCACATCAACACGCGCTTGTAGGGCGCCGTGCGGAACAGCGCGCAGGTGTCGCCGTGGTGGATAAACTCGCGCTCGTACACGAGCCCGCACTTGCGCAGCACGTGCTGCGACCCGAAGTTGTGCGGATGCGTGACGGCCACCGTCGTCTCGAGCTCGAGCATGTCGCGGCCGAACTCCAGACACGCGGTGGTCACTTCCGTCGCCAGGCCGCGGCCCCAGTGGGGCGGATAGAACGCGTAGCCCACTTCGACTTCGTCGACGTCGTCCACCGACAGGTGCCGGAGCACCGCCCGGCCGATCGGCTCGCCTCCATTGATTTCGCGGAGGATCCAGACACCGAAGCCGAACGTCTCCCAGTGCAGGAGGTTCTTCTCCAGATACGCCTTCGTGAACGCCTCGTCACGCACGCCGCCGAGATAGGTCATCGTCGCCGCGTCGCGATGCATGCGCTGCAACTCGGGCTCGTGCGCGGCCGTCAGGCGCTCGGCTTGGAGCCGCACGGTGGAAAAGGAATCAGGGAAGGGCATCAAATCGCAACGGGATGCCGCGGTTGATACAGGAGCACCTCGATGCCGCCGGGGAGCTCGAGGACGACGGAGATGCCCCAGCCCTCGTCCTCGGGTTCGTCCTGGACGGTGATGCCCTTCGTTTTCAACTCGCCGACGGTCGTCTTGATGTCGTCGCACATCAGCGTGAACAAATGACGCGTGCCGGCCTCGTAGCTCTCGCCCTCGGCGGGATGGATGCCGAGTTCGGCGGGCGGCAGCTTGAAGATCAGCCAGCCGTCGCCGGCGTCGACGTGCTTCCACTGGAACACGTCGCGGAAGATCGCGCGCACCTTCTCGGGTTCGGACGTGTAGAGGAGGACGTGGGCGCCTGTGATCATGTGGGCTTCCTCGGCCGCTGTTGTTCAGACACGGACTTGATCACGGTATATCCGGGCTCGCCCTTCGGCAACGGCGTTCGCGCCTGCGCGACGGCCGCGCGCAGCAGCGCGTCCACGGCGGGCTTCTTCAACGCGGCGGCGCTGTCGAGGCGGACGAAGCGGTTCTGATTGCCGCTCCCCTCGAGGAGGCCTTGCGGATCGGGCAGCGTGGCGCCGTAGTAGAAGGACAGCGAGACGCCGCGCGGAAAGACGGCCAGCGAGACGATGCAGTCCGAGGTGCGCTCGGTGGAGCAGAAACCGATCGCGAGGGCGTTGTAGTTGTCGTAGACGATCTCCATCGCGGTCGGGAAGCGCTTCCGCAGCGCCGAGCGGCATGCGCGCGCGATCTTCGCGACCGGAGCATCGAACCTGGCGATGAATGCCTCGACGCGCGTGTCGGGGGATGCCGGCTCGACGGCTTTCCTCGCGCGAGGCGCCACGCTAGTTCTCGTCCCAATGAAAACGGTGCAGGAGGCGGTGCACGAGCGGCGCGAGGACGACGCCGACGGTCACGAGAAAGGCGACGCCGGCGTAGAGCGCGTAGATTCCGGCGAAGAGCTTCCCTCCGGGCGTCGCGGGAGATTCAACCGGACCCATCCCGCCGAGGAGCATCGCCGCGTTCAGGAACGCATCCACCCAGGGGAGCCCCTCGAAGTACGCGTAACCGGCCATTCCCCAGACAAGGGAGGCTGACAGGATGAGGGCGGCGAAGGCGGCGTGGCGAACCACCCGGCGCTGAAACGCCTTCCGACTGAGCGGCCGTTGTCCGCGGTGTTCGTACATCAGACGCTCACGATACATCGCTCCCGTCCCGCTCGGGGTGTCTTCCACGAACCCGGGCGGCCTTCGTCCTGCGAACAGGTGTCGCCAGCCGCCTACCTAGAGCACCCGGTGGTGCGTACCAACGCGGTCCGCCTCCTTAGCTTTCAGTCCGGCCTTCCCAGCGAATTCGGACCAGGAAGCCACCGCGGTTCCCACCTTCTTCAGCACTTCTGGGGCGGTCCCGATGGCGAAATAATCAGCTACCTCCAGCAGATCGTTGCGAGAGATATCCGAGAACTTCGCATTCACAGACATGAGGTGCTGATACGTCCACTCCCCTCGCGGATTGTATGCATGTGTCACGTCGTACGCCGGGGCCAATTCCCAGGCGCCCTGTTCGCCCAGAAGGAACGAAATGTTCTTCGTGTGGTCGTCGCAGTTG
>JANOGJ010000764.1:0-1531 GCA_031405995.1 Acidobacteriota bacterium | reverse complement strand
GCCGTGTGGTTCAACGGCGGACGCCAGTGGAACATCGTCGATTCCTACGCGGGCACGCTGACGTTCAAGGAGTTTCACAACGTGCTCGAGCGCGGCGGCGTCATTGCCGGCAGCTCGGCCGGCGCAACGATTCAGGGGCACTACCTCGTGCGCGGCGACACGTCGGGACCGAACGTCATGATGACCGAGGAGCCGACCCACCAGCTCGCGTTCGGGTTCCTGCGCCGGTCGGCGATCGACCAGCACATCAACGCGCGCAATCGGTGGGACGATTTGATTCCGGTGATCAAGAAGTATCCCGAATGGCTCGGCATCGGCCTCTCCGAAGGCACGGCGATCGTCGTCAAGGGCGACTCGTTTGACGTGATGGGCAAGTGGAAGGTCGCCGTGCACGACAACACGCGGCTCTATCAACCGTGGGAGAAGCCGTACTTCGTGCTCGGGGCGGGTGACACGTACGACATGAAGGCCCGCAAGATCACCAAATACGCCGACGGCACGTCCGGCCGGCGCGGAGGCGGGGGCGGCCCTTCGACAGGCTCAGGCCAGGCAGGAGGGTCACGCTGATGGTCCCCCTCGTCGATCTGTGGCTCCCGATTCTTGTCTCGGCGGGCTTCGTCTTCATCGCGAGCGCGCTGTCTCACACGGTGCTGACCTATCACCGCTCGGACCTGCGCCCGGTGCCGGCGGAGGCCGAGGTCATGGAGGCGCTGCGCAAGTTCGGCATCCCGCCGGGCGACTACGTCATGCCGCACGCCGCCAGCCCGGACGCGATGAAGTCGCCCGCGTACCGGGAGAAGCTCGCGCGCGGGCCCGTGATGACCGCGACCGTCATGAAGAGCGGCCCGCTGACCCTCCACACCCAGCTCATGCAGTGGTTCGTCTTCTGCGTCGTCGTCAGCATCCTCGCCGCGTACGTCGCCGGCCGGGCGGCGGGCCCCGGCACCGAGTATCTCGTCGTCTTTCGCTTCGCCGGCACGACGGCGTTTATCGCCTACTGCGTGTCGCAGTGGTCGGACACCATCTGGTACAAGCGGTCGTGGACGACGGCGCTCAAGAACACGGCGGATGGGTTGGCGTACGGGCTGCTGACGGGCGGGACGTTCGGGTGGCTGTGGCCTATGTAGCTGGGTACGCCCTGATCATTGAAGCGTTTCTTGCCGGGCTCTATGTCGCCGGGCTGGTGTCCGCGTTGCCTGGACACGATGCGCTGGTGATTGTCGTGATTCTGGCGCGCGGGGTGGTGGGCGCGCTGCAGTTCACGGCCGGGTGGGTCCTGATCAATCGCCGGCCGCCCGGTGTCGCGCTTGCACAGTACGCGTTCCTCAGTTCAGCGATCCTCACCACGCTCGCGGTCGGGTTCAACCTGGCGCCGACGAGCGTCTATCCGTGGTGGCGCTGGCAGGTGACGGCGATCTACTGGGCCTATGCCTTGATAGCGCTGTGGGTGCTAAGGCATCTGTCGAAAAGGCCTTCACCATGAAGAACATGAAGAACATGAAGGGGTGACCTGGCGTCGCGGGCGGGCTAT
>JANOGJ010000762.1:0-3626 GCA_031405995.1 Acidobacteriota bacterium | reverse complement strand
TACTCCCTGCTGACCCGCAGCCAGCGCGTGAGCCACGAGAACCTGCGCCTGCGTGACGCCGCGTACCTCGGCGGCGTCGAACGCTGGTTTGCCGCCGGCGCGGCGGCGCCCGGGACCGATCCGCCCCCGCCGCCGATGTTCACGCCCTTCTCGCTGCGCGCGATGACGCTCGTCAACCGGGTCGTCGTGGCCCCGATGGACATGTACAGCGCCGAGGACGGCACGCCGACGGACTTCCACCTGGTGCATCTCGGCACCCGCGCGCTCGGCGGGCCGGGTCTCGTCATCACGGAGATGACCTGCGTGACGCCCGAGGGGCGGATCACGCCCGGGTGCACGGGCATCTACACGGCCGGCCACACCGCGGCGTGGCGCCGCATCGTCGACTTCGTCCACGCGAACAGCGACGCGAAAATCTGCCTGCAGCTCGGCCATGCCGGCGCGAAGGGATCGACCAAAGTCCCCTGGGAGGGCACGGACGTACCGCTCGACCAGGACAACTGGGACGTGCTGGCGCCGTCGACCATGAGCCGCGCGGACCTGGCCACGGTGCGCGACGCGTTCGTCGCCGCCGCGCGCAGGGGCCTCGAGGCCGGCTTCGACATGATCGAGTTGCATTGCGCGCACGGCTACCTCCTGTCGGGCTTCATCACGCCGCTCTCGAACCGGCGCGACGACGAGTACGGCGGCGCGCTGGAGAATCGGCTGCGCTTTCCGTGCGAGGTGTTCGCGGCGGTGCGGGCGGCCTGGCCCGCGGACCGGCCGATCTCCGTGCGCATCTCGGCGACCGACTGGGTCGACGGCGGCGTCACCGCCGACGACGGCGTGGCCATCGCGCGCGCGTTCGCGAGCCACGGCGCCGACATCATCCATGTCTCCACGGGTCAGACGTCGGCCGACGCCAAGCCCGTCTACGGCCGCATGTACCAAACGCCCTTCAGCGACAAGATCCGCAACGAAGCCGGCATTCCGACCATTGCCGTGGGTGCGATCACCGAAGCGGACCAGGTGAATGCGATCATCGCCGCCGGCCGCGCCGATCTGTGCGCGCTGGCCCGGCCGCACCTGGTCGATCCGTTCTGGACGCTGCACGCCGCCGCGGAACTCGGCTACGCGCGTCAGCGGTGGCCTCCCCAGTACCTGACCGGCAAGCGGCAACTCGAACGCACGCTGGAGAGGAAGGCCGCGACGTCATGAGCCGACCCGGCTCCGGCCTCCTTCACGGCCGCCACGCCGTCGTCACGGGCGGCGGCCGGGGCATTGGCGCCGCCATCGCGGCGGCGATCGCCGCCGAAGGCGCAAACGTGACGCTGATGGGCCGCACGGAGGCCGCGCTCGAGGCCCACGCGGCGTCGCTCAGGCAGACCTCCGCCGTTCGAGTTCAGGCCGTCGTCTGCGACGTCAGCGATCCGAAGGCCGTCGCGCGGGCGTTTGCGAACGCCGCCGCGACTCTGGGACCGATCCACATCCTTATTAACAACGCCGGCGTTTCGGAGGTGGCCCCCGCCGCTGAGCTGTCGATCGACGCCTGGAACCGGATGCTGGCGGTCAACCTCACGGGGACGTTCCTCTGCATCCAGCAGGTCCTGCCGTCGATGATCGCCGCGCGCGACGGACGCATCGTCAACGTCGCGTCAGTCGCCGGCCTCAAGGGATTTGCCACCGGCGCCGGCTACTGCGCGTCCAAGCACGGCGTCATTGGCCTCACGCGCGCCCTGGCCGCGGAGACGGCGCGGCACGGCATCACGGTGAACGCCGTCTGCCCCGGGTACACCGACGACACGGACATGTTGAGGGCGGCGGTGACCAATGTCAGGCGTGACACCGGCCAGTCGGAAGGCGAAGCGCGGGCGACGCTCGCGAAGCACTCGCGCCGCGGCACGCTCATCACGCCGACGGAAGTCGCGGACACGGTGGTGTGGGCCTGCTCGCCAGGGGCGAGCGGTGTCACCGGGCAGGCGATCGCCGTCGCCGCCGGCGAAATCACGTGATGGCGGCCGTGATTCGTCCAAAGCATTTCGGCTGGGCGGTGGAGCACCGGGTGGCGACGATCACGCTCAACCGGCCCGAGCGCAAGAACCCGCTGACCCTCGACTCGTACGCCGAATTGACGGAGACGTTCCGCGCTCTCACCGGCGCCGCCGACATCCGCGCGGTGGTCATCACGGGCGCCGGCGGCAACTTCTGTTCCGGCGGCGACGTCCACGAGATCATTGGCCCGCTCGTCGCGATGCAGGAGAAGGGTGACACCGAGGGCCTGCTCCGCTTCACGCGGATGACCGGCGACCTCGTCAAGGCGATGCGCGCATGTCCGCAGCCGATCGTCGCCGCGGTGGACGGCATCTGCGCCGGCGCCGGCGCCATCATCGCGATGGCGAGCGACATGCGCCTCGGCACCGCGCGGAGCAAGGTCGGTTTCCTCTTTGTCCGTGTCGGTCTTTCGGGCGCGGACATGGGCGCCTGTGCAATCCTGCCGCGCATCATCGGACTGGGTCGCGCGAGCGAGTTGCTCTACACCGGACGTTTTATGGACGGCGTCGAGACCGAGCGCTGGGGATTCTTCACGCGCCTGGTCGAGCCCGATGCGTTGGTCAGCGAAGCTTCCACGCTCGCCCGATCACTCGCCGACGGCCCCACGGTCGCGCACGCGACCACGAAGAAGTGCCTGCACGACGAGTGGAACATGAGCGTCGACGACGCGATCGACCACGAAGCCAAGGCGCAGGCGCGCTGTATGGAGACCGAGGACTTCGCCAGGGCTTATCGGGCGTTTGTGGCAAAGGCACCTCCGGTCTTCAAGGGCGACTAGCCAAGTCAAGGGACGACGATGGCATCGTCGTCGGCTGGAAGTCAGCATGCCGGCTCTTGGGATGTTGCAGATTCTGCACAACGACACCGAGTCGGTGCGGAAAACTGGGGTCCTTGGGGTGGCACGCATCTCTCATGTGCGACCGGCATGGATGTGGGTTCGCCGAGGCCGCCGAAATTGCTCGATCGCCTGCGCGAGGCGATTCGAACACGTCACTACAGCCGCCGGACCGAGGAGGCGTACGCGACGTGGGTCCGACGGTACATCGTCCATCATGGCAAGCGTCATCCGGAGGCGCTTGGCGCCCCAGAGGTCGCGGCGTTTCTCGGCTGGCTGGCGACGGCACAGCACGTCAGTGCCTCGACCCAGAATCAGGCGCTCAGTGCGATTCTGTTCCTCTATCGGGAGGTGCTTGGGCGGGATCTCGGCGCTTTGCCGTCGATCCCGCGTGCTCGAACGCCGGAACGGGTCCCAGTGGTGATGAGCCGCGGCGAGGCCCTGCGTGTCATCGCGGAGCTCGGTGGCGCGCCACGGCTGGTGGCGATGCTGTTGTACGGATCGGGGTTGCGGCTACTGGAGGCGCTGGCGCTCAGGGTCAAGGACGTGGACTTCGACCGCCAGGAGGTGATTGTGCGGCAGGGGAAGGGCCGGAAGGATCGGGTGACGATGTTGCCTGTGGCCGCGAGGGAGCCGTTGACCGGGCACCTGGCGGAGGTACGCCGGCTTCATCAGGCGGATCTGGCGCGCGGGTTCGGGCGAGTCGTCTTACCGTTTGCATTGGATCGCAAGTATGCCAACGCGCCGGCCGAGTGGCGAT
>JANOGJ010000742.1:0-8168 GCA_031405995.1 Acidobacteriota bacterium | reverse complement strand
AGCATGTGCTCGCGCTCACGGTGCACCACATCGTCTGCGACGGCTGGTCGCTCGACCTGCTCTTGCGCGAACTCGCGGTCCTCTACGACGCGGCGCGCACCGGTGCGCCCCGTCGCTGAACACGACGATGATGTCGCCCGGGTCGAGCTTGGCGCTGCCCTGGCCGTACGGCGCGAACTCGAGCAGCCCCACGACCGGGCCGCCCTCCTCGAGGCGCCGCACGCCGGACGCGCCGACCACGAACGGCGGATTGTGGCCCGCGTTGCAGTAGGTCAGTTGGCCCTCGGCGTCGACCACGCCGAACATCAACGTCACGAAGCGCGACTCGAGGCCGCGGCGGCAGAGCGCCTTGTTCATCTGCGTGACGGCCGACGCCGGGCTGTCGGCGTACAACGCCTGCGACGCGAACATGCCCTGCATCAGCGCGCTCATGAGCGCGGCCGGCGGCCCCTTGCCGGCCACGTCGCCGAGCGTGAAGCCGAACGCGCGGCCCGGCTCATCGAGGTAGTCGAAGAAGTCGCCGCCGATCGACCGGCACGGGATGCTCGCGGCCGCGGCCTCGACGAACCCGAGACTCGCCCGGGGCTTGGGGAGCAGCGCCTGCTGGATCTCGGCCGCGATGCGCATCTCCTGTTCCATCCGCGCCTTCTCCAGGTTGTCGCGGTACAGGCGCGCGTTCTCGATCGCGACGGACGCTTCAGCCGCGAGCGTCTCGAGCGCCGATCGCGTGGCCTCGGAGAGGAGCGAGCCGCGCTCCCGGCTGTCGAGGTACAGCACGCCGATGCGCCGATCCTCGCCGCGCGCCTCTCCCGCGTCGACGTACCTGAGGAAGTTGAGCGGAATGCAGACGACGTTGCGGATGCCGAGGGCGACCGTCCCCACGTGCACGTCGGCCAGGCCGCCGTCGAGCAGGTCGGCCACGACCTTCGTCTGGCCCGAGCGGAACACGGCCTCCGGGATCTTGCGGCTGATGGCGAAGGTGCTGTCGGTGAGCGTCTGCTTGTCGCGGCCGCGGGCCAGCCGGAACTCGAGCGTGCCATCCGACGTGGAGAGCATGATGAACGCGCGTTCGGCGCCCGAGATCTCGAGCGCCGCGTCGAGCACGAGCGCCAGGACGTCCTGCAGCACGCGCCCCGACCCCAGGGCGCGAAAGCCCTCGAGCAAGGCGGTGATCTGGCGGAGGTCGTCGCGGGCGCCGGTCGTCGAGCGGCCGCCGGTCAGGCTCTTGTCGTCGCCCGCGGCGAGGAACACCATGTCGGCGCCGCCGCCGCGCCCGAGGCGCACGCGGTCGCCGCTGCGCAACTCGCACTCGGTGACGAGCTCGCCGTTGACGAACGTGCCGTACCGGGACTCCTTGTCGCGCAGCAGGAAGCGCTCGCCATCGGCCGCGATCTCCGCGTGCTCGCGCGAGACCTCGCTGCCGCCCAGACGGAGGTCGTTGGTCTCCCGCCGTCCGATCGTGAACGGCAGCCGGTCGAGCGTGACCACGCGCTCGCCGAGGACGTCACGGACTTCCAACCGCGATGGTGCCATCTCCAACTCGTGAGTTTACACGAACGCGTCGCCGCTCTTCACGACCGCGTCAGCGCCCCGTAGGACAACCAGGCGGCGAACCCCACGGCAAGCACCAGCAGGACCAGAACCCAGACCCGCCAAGCCGGACGCGACCGCTCGACGGGTGCGGGCGCGCGGGCCTCGCCTGCCGTCGGCGTCCCGCACCGATAGCAGACGATGGCTTTCTCGGCGATCTCCGCCTCACATGAACGGCACTTCACAGGCGACCCTCTATGGTAGAAGAGACGTCAACAGGATGTTCCCGCTTCGCGACGTGATCCCTTCGCGCACCACGCCGGGCGTCACGATCGGCCTCATCGTCGTCAACGCGCTCGTGTTCGTCTGGCAGCTGACACTGCCCGAGCACGCGATGGAGACGTGGTTCCAACGCTACGGCCTGGTGCCCGCCCACTTCATGTGGACCGCGGCGTTCACGTCGATGTTCCTGCACGCGGGATGGTGGCACATCGGCGGCAACCTGCTGTTCCTCTGGATCTTCGGCGACAACGTCGAGGACCGGATGGGCCACGCGCGGTTTCTCGTGTTCTACCTGCTGACCGGCGTGACGGCGGCGCTCGCCCAGACGTGGGCCAACCCGGAATCGGTCCTGCCCCTCGTCGGCGCGAGCGGCGCCATCGCCGGCGTCATGGGCGCGTATCTGGTGCTGTTTCCGCACTCCCGTGTGCTCGTCCTCGTCTTCCTCCTCTTTTATATCGATGTGGTCGAGATTCCGGCCGTGTTCTTCCTCGGCCTGTGGTTCGTCATGCAACTCGTGCTCGGCGTCGGCCGCATGGCGTCGGACTCCGCGATGGGCGGCGTCGCCTATTGGGCCCACGCCGCCGGGTTTGTCTTCGGGATTATCGGCGTCTGGATCTTCCGGAAGCCTGAGAGACAACAGTGGGAACCGTAGGGCGCGATCAAGGCTGCTGGAGGGCGGGGCTTCAGCCCCGCCACAAACGCCGGGTCTGAAGACCCGGCCTCCATCTACTCGCCCCCGCGCCTCCGCACATCCCGCGACACCAGCGCCAACTCGACGATCAACTTCTCGAACTCGCCGTCGAATTCTGCCGCTGGCATGCCCGGTCGCCGCCGGCGCAGGCCATCGATCTGCTCCGTCAACACCTGCCGTCGCAGCAGCAGCGCCTGGACTTCCGGGTCGGCCGCCTTTGGAACCTCGACGGCATCGAGGTACGTCAGGCCGGCGATGACGCCGTCCGGGCCGGTCGCGGTCGCATCCCGGCCGACACCGTCGCCCGTGTCGTCGAGCACCGCGCGTTCGGTCGCCAGCCGGCCGTCCTGCTCGTAGTGCTGGCCGACCAGTCTCGAGGCGTGCTCGAAGGCCTCGAGCAGCGAGATGCGGCCGTTCTTGTCGGCATCGGCCGCGGGCGCCTCGATCGCCTGGACGAACGCATCGGCAAACACCGTGTGATAGCGCTGCGCGAAGCTGTTGGTCGCCGTGATGATCACGCGGTTCGGCGCCGCGAGGCCGGCCAGGTACGGAAAACTCGAACCGGTCGCGTCGACCAGCGCCACCTGGCCCGGAATCGGCTTGAGGGCCGCGTTCCACTCGGCGATCGTGAGGTCCGGCCCGACCAGATTGAACTTGGCGTCGGCGCCGTCACCTCCGCCGTGCCCAATCAGCATCACGAACAGCAGGTCGCCGGCCTTCATTTCCCTGGCGTATCGAGCGAGGGACGCGCGCACGTTCTCGGCCGTCGCCCGCTCGACGCTCGGACCCTCCTGCTCGGCGAGCACCGTGAGGCGCGCCGGATCGAACTTGAAGCGCGTTCGCAGCGAAGCGGCCAGTCGATCCAGCCAGCCGCGATGCAGCGTCGCGTACGCGGGGTCACCGGATGCGCCCTGCACGATGAGCGCGTAGCGCTTGCCCTCGGCGAGCCGAGCGCCGGGCGAGGCCACGGGCACGGCGACGGTCAGCACGCAGACGGCAAACCCGGCAGCGAATCGCAACCCGCTCACTTACTGCCGTCCGATCGCCGCCAGGAGCAGGTCCTGGGCCCGGGCAAACGTGGGCGCCAGCTGCAGGGCGCGAAGCGCCTGGGCTTTGGCCTCCTCGCGGCGTCCCAGCCGCAGGAGAACGTCGGCGAGATCGGTGTGCGCTTCGGCGAGATTCGAGGGGCCGAGCGCCATCGCGGCGCGCAGCTCGATGAGCGCGGCCTCGGAATCGGCGCGCGTGTTCTTCGCAAGCAGGCGCTGGCCGAGCAGCCCGTGGGCCTCGGCATCGAACGGGTCCAGATCGGCGACCAGTCGCAGACCAAAATCGACGTCGCCGGCGGCGACCGCGTCACCCGCCGCGGCGTCTCGCCCAAGCGCGACCAGCCGCCGCGCGGCCGAGACGTTGACGTGGTCGCTCGTGAGCAGCAGGCGCAGCTCGCGGCGGGCCCGTGGCGCATCACCGGCTTTAAGAGCGATCTCCGCGAGCAACGCTCGAGGACTCGCGCTGCCGCTGGCCTCGGGCGCGAGCGTCGCCGCGCGTTCGAGCACCGGCTGCGCCCCGGCCAGGTCGCCGGTCTTGAACAGCGCCTGCCCGAGCGCGAGCTGCGCCAGGAAGCTGCCGGGCGCCGCCGTGGCCCGCGCCGTAAGGGCCGCCAGGTCGTCGCCTCCGGGAGACTCCGGCGGAACCGCCATCGCGCGCGAGAGCGCGCCGTAGCGCCCGGTCACGAACGTCTTGAACGACGCGTCCACGGCGTCCACCGACTGGCCGAACGCCTTGGCGAACGCCTCGGTATCCGAGGCGCCGTCCGCGTACGCAGTGAGTAGCGTGCGCAATCCGGCGTCGCCGTTCACGCTGACGAGGTGTTCGACGACCAACGACGCTTCGAAGTAGGCCAACGCGAGGCTCTCTGGACGCTTGAACGCGGCGGGCAGTCCCTTCACGCCGAACGTGCGGCCGCCCGACAGCTCATGTGCGAACTCAAGCGTCAACTCCCGGCCCCAGGCGGGCCGGCGACGGTGTTCTTCGTAGACCGAAATCCCTTCCGTGAGCCACCGCGGCACCTTGAACTTCGAGAGCTGCAGCGTGAACACGTGCGCCATCTCATGCCAGAGCGTCGCCTGCCAGCTGAACTCCCCCGGCTTTCTCGCGCGCGGCGAGTCCATCGCGATCACGCGCCCGAAACAGGCGCCCAGCGCGCCGACCAACCCCGGCAGGCCCAGCGTCCGCACGGCGAAATCGTCGTGCACGGGAAAAATCTCGATCAGGATCGGCCCGGCCGGCTTGAAGCCGTAGCGGGTCGAGAACGTCTTGTAGGCCTCGTCGGCCAGGGGCAGCGCGTAGGCCTTGAGGACCGCCGCCTCCTCCTTCGCGAACTTGAACACGATCTCCCCGGCGGGCACGACCTCGAACGCATCAAGGCGATCCAGGACATCCAGAAGGTTCTTCGTGAGCTGCGCGCTCTTGTCCAGCTCCCACGAGCGATCCAACGCGAGACGGGCGGCGGCTTCCTCGCCGGTCCGCATCAGATACATACCGAGGTCGAGGTGCGCCTGCGGATCCGCGGGATCGAGTGCGACCGCGCTGCGCATCAAGGCGGCCGCCTCGTCGAACCGGTACCGCCGCTGGGCCTGCTCGCCCGCGCGACGGTGCCCCAGCGCCGATCGAGGATCGATCGCCCGCACCTGCGCGAGCGCCGCCTCGACGGCCGGCACGCCGCCCTCCTCGAACGCCAGGGCCACACGGAGCGCGGCTTCGTCGACGGCGCCGGTCCTGACGACGGCCAGCGCGTCCAGTGCCCGTTTGGTCCCCTCGAAATCGTCGATCTCCAGCGCGTGCTCCGCGGTGAGCAGGAGCACGTCAGGGTGGTTGGGCGCGATCTTGCGGGCGGCGGCCAGCGAGGCGCGCGCGACCAGGACATCCGCGTCCTCGACGTCCATCAGGGCCCGGGCCAGTCCGACGTGCGCCGGCACCCACGCCGGATCGAGAGCGAGCGCCTCGCGATAACTCACGATGGCGTCACCCGCCCTGTGGCGCTGCAGGAACAGGTCGCCCCACTCCGTCTGAATGTCCGCACGCGGCGCCTTGGCGGTTTGCTGGTACGCGTCGTTGGCCAGCAGGAACTCGAGCGAGGCGCGCGAGGCGCGCGCGAGGCGGTAGTAATCGTCGGGTCCCCATGACGCCCGGTTCGCGCGGCTGGCAAGAATCGGGGCGAAGATCTTCCACCCCTCGTCGCGCCGGCCATGGCGAAGCTCGAGGAGACCGAGTTCCAGCGCCGCGTCGCCGCGGGGGTTGGCGCGCGCCAGCGGCTCAAGCGCCGCTCGCGCCGCCTCGTCGCGCCCCTGAAACACGTCGACCAGCGCCCGCGCGAGGTCGCGGTTGGCGGCGGCCGCGTCGGCCAACTGGCGGGCGAGGACGACGTCGCCGTGCGCGAGCGCCGCGCGCACGTCCTGCACGACGGGCGTCGCGGCAGGACGGCTGCCGCCCTGTCCGGCAAGAAGGGCACTGGTCGCTAGGATAAACACGGAGGCCACGGTGAACGCGGAGAACACGGAAGTCGATCTCAACGAAGCTCCTCCCGGCGACCTAACACCCGTGTCTCAAACCGCACGCGCGCCCACAGTGCGAGACCGAACAGCACGACCATCAGCGGCCCGGTCCAGACCGCTCGGAACATCATAGCTGCCCCGACCAACTCCCCTGCGACGGCGATGTAGTTAGGATGCGCGACGTAGCGATATGGTCCGGTCGTCACGAGCGGCAGATTCGGGACGACGAGGACGCGGAACGTCCAGCGCTCCCCGAGCGCGCGGATGGCCCAGTACTTGAGGGCCTTGCTCGCAAGAAACAGCAGCACCCCCGAGGCTGGCCACGACGGACCTTCGGGCGTGGCCGACGCAACCGAAGCCCGCCACAGTCCTTCCGCGCCCATCACCAGAAACGCGAGCGGGTACAGCACGGCCAGGATCGGATACACGTCGCCTGGGGGCATGATGGCGCCGCGCCTCCGCAGGAGCCGCGTGTTGCGCGCGGACACGCGCGTCTCGGCGAGCAGCAGGCCGATCACGATGGACAACAGGAACGCCGGAAGTCTCATGCCGCGTCGCCGGCGTACCTCACCGCCCAGCGGACGACGCCCGGGGCGAGGCGGGCGCCTACTCCCGCCGCGCTCACGGCGGCCGAGGAGTCGACGAGTCGTCTCAACGCGCGGCCGAATCGTTGTTTGGGCACGATCGCGTGGCGCCGCGCACCGGTGAGGCGCGCAACGGCGCCAGGAAAATCGGACGAGTCGAGCACGCCGAGCGCCTCGCGGGCGGCCAGGACGGCGCCTTGCATCGCCAGGTGCAGACCGTCGCCGGTCATCGGATCCACGAAGCCCGCGGCGTCTCCAGCCAGGAGCAGACCGTCGACGCCGGCCGTCCGGACATCGACCGCCAGCGGCCCGAGGACGCGCACGGGCGTTTCGAACCGCGCGCGTGCGAATCGCGCGCCGATCGCCGGATCGCTCGCGAGGACCCGGCGCATGACGTCGAGCGGCGTCCGGCCTTCAGGGCGCGGCCCGGTCACGACGCACACGTTGGTCAAGCCGCCGGCGACGCCCGCGATCCCGACGTACTGGCCGGGGCTGATGTGCATCTCCCCCACATCCGAGACGGCATCGACGCCCGACGCGTACGCGCCGAACGCCCACCGGCGCCACCGGCGCGGCTGCGACGACAGCCCGAGCGCGCGCGCGACCGCCGACGCCCGGCCATCGGCCGCGATCGTCATCGCGGCCGGCATGCGAATGGTCGCGTCGCTCGCGCCCCGACGCGCGAGGACCAACCCGCGCACGAGCGGCCAGCGCGCCGATGCGTCGAGGAGCGGCGCCCTGACGATCAGCCCGGGCTCGAAATGGGCGCCGGCGGCGACCGCCCGTTCCAGGAGCCAGTGATCCAGCACCCGGCGAGTGATGGCCAGTCCCCCGCGACCCTCGGCGTACCGGGCCTCGACGGACGCGCCGCCGCCCGACACTCGCATGCCGGTGAGCGGCCGCCCGAGGTCGCGCAACCCGCTGCCGAGGCCGATCGACTCGAGCAGCGCGAGCGCGCCAGGATTGAGCGTGTCGCCGCACAGCTTGTCGCGCGGAAACGTGTCGCGGTCGACGATCAGCACGCGGGCCCCGGTGCGCGCGGCGACCCACGCGGCGACCGAACCGGCCGGACCCGCGCCCGCGATGATTACGTCGAGCATGCGGCGCGACCAAGGACCAGCGCGCTGTTCTTGGAGCCGAACCCGAGACAATTGCAGAGCGCCGCGACGCATTCGACCGCCCGCGCTTCGTTCGGCACAAAGTCGAGGTCGCACGCCGGATCCTGCGCGCGCAGGTTGATGGTCGGCGGCAGCAGCCCGCGCGCGAGGGCCAACACTTCGGCTGCAACGGAAGCGCCTGCCACCATCGGCATGCCCAGCACCGGCGTGTCACCGCCGACCACCAGAACTTCACCAAGCTGCACGATCGTACCGACATCGCCGGCGATCTTGCCTATCTCGAGCACATCATCCGGAACGACGCGGTATTGCCGGCCGCCGGTTTTGATGACTGCGAACATCGTTTAATTCCTTCGTGTTCGATCCCGGCCTCGGATTGCTCCGGGCCGGCTTTTTCTTCAGTCGTTATGGG
>JANOGJ010000728.1:0-2195 GCA_031405995.1 Acidobacteriota bacterium | reverse complement strand
CGCGCGATGAACCGCGGCTTCACGCAACTCGACGCCAACGGCCGGCTGCACCACCTGATCACGCTCGACGGCCTCGGCCGCGCGCTGCTCGAGGAGCTGCTAGACCGCGCGGAACGCTACGTCTGCCCCGCCGGCGGGCTGGCGCCGCGCGGCGACGAGCTGCGCGGCTGGACCGTCGCCAACCTGTTCGCCGAGCCCTCGACGCGCACGCGCGCTTCCTTCGAACTCGCGGCGGTGCGCCTCGGCGCGGATACGATCAACCTCGACGTCATGCTGTCGTCGCGCGCCAAGGGCGAGTCCATCATCGACACGATCTACACGCTGCAGGAGATGCAGGTCGACGTGTTCGTGATCCGCGACGCCGAGCCCGGCATCCATGAATACGTCGCGCGCCACGTCGGCCCCCACGTCAGCGTGATCTCGGGCGGCGAGGCGCACCTCTCGCACCCGACCCAGGGCCTGCTCGACGCGCTGACGATCCGCCAGTGCAAGGGCGGCTTCGGCGGCCTCGTGGTCGCGATCACCGGCGACATCCGCCATTCGCGCGTCGCGCGCTCCGCGTACCGCGCGCTGACGACGCTCGGCGTCGCCGAGCTTCGCATCGCGGGGCCCAGAGAGATGATGCCAGATGCCGGCGAGTTCGCCGGCGCCAGGCGCTTCGAATCGTTCGACGAGGCGATCGAAGGCGCCGACGTGGTGATGATGCTGCGCATCCAGCGCGAGCGCGTCGCGGGCGCCGGTCCGACCGACGTCGTCGGCTATCACCAGCAGTTTGGCCTGACCGCCGGGCGGCTCGCGCACGCGCAGCCACAAGCGATCGTGATGCATCCCGGCCCGATGAACCGCGGCGTCGAGATCACCTCGGACGTCGCCGACGGCCCGCAGTCCGTGATCCGACGGCAAGTCGGGAACGGCGTCGCGATGCGCATGGCCGTGCTCGCGCACCTGGCGGACGCCCGCGGAAAGCGCGCGCCATGAGCGGCGCGGCGGGGAGCCATCGCGGCACGATCTTCCTCGAGGACGCCACCGTCCTCGCCCACCAGGCGTTCGCGGGCGGGCAGTACGTGATGCGCCTGCTGGCGCCGCGCTGCGCGGAGGGCGCGACGCCCGGCAGCTTCGTCCACCTGACCTGCGGGCCGGAACTGCCGATGCGCCGCCCGCTGTCGATCATGCGCGCCGATCCCGCCGCCGGCACGATCGAGCTGTTCTACAAGATCGTCGGGCGCGGCACGGCCGAGCTCGCGACGCGCCAGACCGGCGAGCGGCTATCCTGCCTCGGCCCGATCGGCCGCGGGTTTACCGCGCGTCCGGCGCGGCCGCGCGCGCTGCTGATCGGCGGCGGCGTCGGCATACCGCCGATGGTGTTCCTCGCGGAGTCGCGGGCCGCGGCACGCGGCGCCGGCTGGAAGCCGCTGGTGCTGATGGGATCGGAACTGCCCTTCCCGTTCGAGCTCGCGCGTTCGCGCATCGCGGTCGCCGGGATCCCGGCCGCTGCAACGGCGTCGATGCCGTTGCTCGAAGAACAGGGCGTCGCCTGCCGTCTCGCCAGCCTCTCGAGCTTCGACGGCTGCCATCGCGGCTACGTGACGGAACTTGCGGATGCGTGGATCGCTGCGCTCACGCCGGCGGAGCGCGCCGAAGTCGAGGTGTTCGCCTGTGGCCCGGAGCCCATGCTCCGCGCGACCGCGGCGCTCGCGCAGCGTTTCGGCCTGCCGTGCCAGGTATCGCTCGAAGAAAACATGGCCTGTGCAGTCGGTGGTTGCGCGGGTTGTACCGTTCTGGTCCAGACGCCTGAGGGGCCTGCGATGAAGCGCGTCTGTGTCGACGGGCCCGTATTCGACGCGGCCACCGTATTCACCGACTGACTATCGCAGTCGTCGCGCCAGGCCTGTCGTGGCGCGCGGGATCCGGCGGGGTTCCTCGCTCGCAAACTCCGCCGGAACTTACGAGTTTGCTCGCGAGGACCCCGCCACCTCGCGCGCCACGAAAGACGAGGCGCTGCGGCCACGATAATCAGGTGGCCGATTTCGGTGTCAGCGAAGTAATGCCGATTCGTGAGTAACGACAGGCGCGATTCAATGCGGCCGCGCGGGCGCTCCGGGGCGCGGGGGACCTCCCGAGCGAGCGCGTAAGTTCCGGCGGCGCGAGCGAGGGACGGGTCCCCCGCGCCCCCAAGCGCCCTCGTTAGCCGAAGT
>JANOGJ010000716.1:0-1782 GCA_031405995.1 Acidobacteriota bacterium | reverse complement strand
GTCTGGTCGCCGCGGTGCGGGCCACCACCACGCGGCCAACGGTCTTCCTGCAAGGATCCGCGGTCGGCTTCTACGGCAACGCGGGTGACGAGATGCTCGATGAGTCGTTCCCGCCCGGCGACGACTTCCTCGGCGACCTGTGTGTCGCGTGGGAGGCCGAAGCACACGCGGTGACCGCGCTCGGCTGCCGACTCGTGCTGCTGCGCTCAGGCGTAGCGCTCGCGCGCGACGGCGGCGCGCTCGCGAAGCTCGTGCCGCCGTTTCTGTTCTTTGCCGGCGGTCCGATTGCCACGGGGCGCCAGTACCTGTCGTGGATCCACCGCGCGGATTGGATCACCCTTGTCACATGGGCGCTGGAGACGCCGACCGTCTCGGGCGCGCTGAACGCGACCGCGCCGCATCCCGTGACGAACGCCGCATTCTCTCGCGCGCTCGGCCACGCGCTACACCGTCCGAGCTGGCTGCCGATTCCCGCTTTCGCTCTGCGCCTGATCGTCGGCGAGATGGCCAATCACGGCCTCATCACGGGCCAGCGCGTGGTGCCGAAACGCGCGCTGGAGCAGGGGTTTCAGTTCACGTATCCGGAGATTGAGGCGGCGATGGCAGCGGCCGTCGTTCGCTAGTTCGCGAGATGGAGGCCGGGCCTTTAGGCCCGGCGTTGTGCCGGGTCTGAAGACCCGGCCTCCATGCGCCGACCCGTTCAGCGAAACGACCCCCGACGTCCTTATACTGCTCCCATGTCAAAGCGCACTCGCCTGCTGATCGCGTCCCTTGCCGCCCTGATCGTCACCGTCGCCCTTGGCGTCCTGCCGATGCCGTCGCTCGAGGCCCAGACGCCGGCCTCGGCGCGCCGCGCGGGCGAAGGCCTCGGTCCCTTCAAGACATTGCTCATCCGCGGCGTGATGGTCATCGACGGCACCGGCGCCCCGCCGTACGGCCCGATGAACATCCTCGTCGAGGGCAACCGCATCGCGCGCATCACGGGCGCGGGCACGCCGGGACTTCCCGGCCGACAGGGGGGCGCGGCGCCGGCCGCCGATCAGGTCATCGACGCGCCCGGCATGTACCTGCTGCCAGGCTTCATCGACATGCACGTACACGCCGGCGGCCCGCCGAAGAACGCCGAGGCCGAGTACGCCTACAAGCTCTGGCTGGCGCACGGCGTGACGACGGTGCGCGGCGTGGCGCTGGGCGGGCACGAGTTCTCGGTCGCCGAGCGTGGCAAGAGCGATCGCAACGAGATCGTCGCTCCCCGTATCGTCAACTACCAGCGGCCGGGCGCGGGCCGGGGCTGGACCGGCGGCGCGGTCAACACGCCGGAGAAGGCGCGCGACTGGGTGCGCTGGGGCGCGGCCAATGGCCTCGACGGCCTGAAGATCGGCGCCGAAGAGCCGTCGATCATGGCGGCACTCATCGACGAAGCGAAGAAGAACTGCGAGTTCCGCGCTGCGTGCGACGACCCACCCGCTGCGGGACATCACGGCGAGGGAATTCCACGGCTCCCCCGCACAGTAGCCATCGAGATGTCCCGCACGCAGGTGGGCGAGCATTTGCGACGGTGGCACCACCACGACCGTCACATCATTTTCAGCATCCAGACCATTTCGTTTCAGCCAGAGTCGCAGCAGCACCGAATGCGACGACCAGTGATAGACGGTGCCGAATGTCACGCGGCGTCCACGCCTCTGAACATGATCGCGCAGCGTTCTGCCGTCGCGCACACCTTCCTGCCAGAGGCATTGTGAAAGTGTGATCGCGTTGCCGTGCAGATTTAGAACGAGG
>JANOGJ010000659.1:0-10841 GCA_031405995.1 Acidobacteriota bacterium | reverse complement strand
CGACGCAATCGTCTTCTACGTCTACTACGGGCGAATCCCGTTCGAGTACTACGCGGATCGGTTGGGGTTGCGGCGAGCGGGTGTCGAGATGCTCGAACTGGCGTCGGGGCCGTGGATCGCCGGTAACCTTCAGCCTGCGCCGTCGCAGGTGGTGCTCGACGCCTTGCCGGCCAGGCACGCGAGGGTCTGGCTCGTCCGGCTTCAGGACGGGAGCCCGCCCGGCCATCCGTTGAAGCGGTACGAGCAAAGCCGGCAGATCCAGGACGCGCTCGCGCGCCACTACTCGCCGGGGAGAAACGCCTCGTACCCGGGCGGCATCAGCGTGCAGCTCTACGAAAAGCGGAATCTGCTGTCAGCGCACGCGGAACCGCAGGTCGCGCTGGACCTGCAGGTTGCCGTGGCGGATCTCGACGCGCAGCAGGTACTCTCCCGGGGCGAGTTCCCCCACGGGCACGTCGAACACGTGGTCCGTGGCGCGATTGGACCCGAACTGCTCTGGAAGAATCCGCAGTTCTTCCCCCAGCACGCGCCGGTCGGCGCTGTTGACGATGCTGAGGTTCAGGTAACCGGGCATCATCGAGCGCGACGTCCCCTGGTGCTCCCGGACGAACGCGATGACGCGTTCGGTGCGCGAGAACTCGCGGCGCGCCGTGGGGACGATCGGCACTGAGTCCCCTGCCGGCGGGCGCGGCGCCTGGCCGTCGGCGGGCACGGCCTGCACCAGGATGCCGGAGAGCGTCACGGGGTCGTGGAGGAAGTCCGGCACCTCCACGTAGCCATAGACACTGCCAGCCGCGCCGAGCGTGGCGTCGTCGATCGCCGCGCGGATTTCGTAGCGGCCCGGTTTCAGAATCAGCCGTCCGATCGCTTCGTACTCGACCGTGCGGCCAGGGCCCGGCGGCACGGGAATCGAGAGCGTCTGGCGCGTGTCGCTGAGCGACTTGCCGTTGCGGTCGAACGCGCCGACAAACACCGTGGCGGATGCGGTCGAGGGCCGGTCGCCCACCGCCTCTCCCCGCACGCCGAGCACGACGCGCAGTTCCGCGTCCTGGAGCCCCGGCCGCGCCATCGGCACCACCTGCATGGTGAGCGCGAGGTCCGTCTTGGGCCACACGCCGGACACAGCCGTCGCGAGCGCGGGGGGCGTGTCCTTCACCACCGTGACCAGCGCCGGTGCCTTCCCGCCCGGCGCGTAGTACCCGCGTCGCGCCTGCAGAATCACGTTGTGGCGACCGACCTTGACCGCGATCTCGTGGAAGCGGCCGTTGGCCACGGTCGAGGCCGGCTGGAATCCGAGCACGTAATAGGACGCGCTCTCGCGGAACACGTCGCCGACGAGGGCGGCCGGCGTGACGCCGCCGACGACCTGCCCGCCCGTCTCCCCGGGCAGAACCGCCAGGTTGCCGCGCCGCCGCAGGCTGGCCGCCCGCAACGCCTGGATGTTCGGGGGCTCCGTCGCGAGCGCGCCCGGCGTCGGCGTCTCGAGGCCCGACGGGTCGAAGGCATGCACGGTGACGTTCGCGGACTGGATGGCGCGAATCGCGCGCTCCCGGACGCCGGTGAGTGTCCCGACGCATGTGCCCATCGGGTTGATGGAAATGTTGTTGCCGATCGTGATCAGGATTTTGCGCCGCTGCCGCACCTCGCGCATGCCCTCGGCGACGGTCGCGATCGTCTCGAGGGAGCACGATCCGCAGAAGCAGGCCGACGCGCCGCCGCGGTCGCCGTCGGGCAGCGCGGCGAACGGCCGGCGGACCGCGGCCAGGAGCAGGGACCGATCGCTCGTGAAGTTCTGCGGGATGCCGTGCGTCGCAAAGACGACGGCGGCCAGGTCGCCCTTGCGCAACTGGCCGATCGCGGCCTCGGCGATCTCGCGCGCGATGGGGCGCTGCTCGGTCGCGATGAAGCGGTCCATCATGATGACGACGAGCCGGCCTTCGGGCGGGAAGCGGTTCGATGTCACATCCGACGCGACCTGATCCATCCATGGCGCGTCGGGCCTCTCGCGCGGCGGGAGGTCGACGGGCGTGAAGGCGGCAATCGGACGGACCTTGCCGTCTTCGAGCACGGTGAAGTCCGCCGCCGTCAGGCCGCGGATCGGCCGGCGGTGTTCGTCGAGCACGGAGACGTCGACGTCGACAAGATCGACCTTGGCCCGGAACGTGGCTTGCGGCTGGGGCGGGGCGGACTGCGCAAAGCCGACGGCCGCAAGGGCAATCGCCGCGATCGGACCGATGGTCCAGCGAACGGACATGTCAGGAATCCCGGCTGAGTCTATCGCGGAGGGGCAGCCTGCGTCTGACGTTTGGCCAACTGATACAGGCCCGCGCGCGCCGTCCGCACGATCTGCGAGTCCCGCCAGTCCCACAGGCGCGCATGCGCGCGATCGACGTCGACCGGCCGGCCGTTCCATTCGCCGGCCGGATAGCAGAAGGCGCCCACAGCCTGCACGCCGATGGACCACACGAGCGCGACCACGACAAGGATACGAGACGCGCGACCGGCCGCGCGCCTGGGCGCATCCCATCCTGCCGCGACGATGAGCGCCAGGGGCACGGCGATGTCGGCGGCATAGCGCGGGCCGTATGAATGACCGCCCCACCACACGGCGTACTGGGCCCATCCGGCGATGAACAACAGGGTCGGCACGACGACGCCGTACCGCGCCAGCGGGCCGGCGCGCCAGGCGCGCCCGATCGACAGGAACGCGAGGCCGGCGATCGGCGCGAACACCAGGAGTCCGCGGCTGGGACTCACCAGAATCCCCGCCAAGCCCTCCAGCCAGACGCCGCTCCATGGGCCCGCCACGTTGTGCGTCGCCTGATGAACGGCCGCGGACTCGACGTAGGCCTGCCCGCCGAGCGCGTTGCCGATCGCCAGCAGGTTCATGGCGGCGACTCCGGCGGACGCAATGGCGCCTCCGATCACATACGGTGCGACGAGCCGCCGTGACGCGGCGTCGCGCCAGAGTCCGAAGGCGAGCCCGAGCGGGAACGCGATCAGGAGCGGACGACACGCGACGGCCAGGGCCAGCGCCGCGCCAGACGCGGCGGCGATCGCCATTTCGCGCTTCGAGCCTCGGGCCAGCAGCACGCCGCCCAGCCCGGCGACGAGACAGAGCGCGGCCGGCCCGTGACTCCACAGCGCCTGCGACGCGGACGACCAGAGCGGCGTCGCGAGACCGGCGCCAAGGGCGATGACCACGGCCGGCGCGTGAGGCGTCCAGCGGCGGATGACGAGGCACAGCACGCCACACGCCAGCGCGACGAGCCCGCTCGCGACGAGCTTGCCGACCGCCTCGACCTCGGCCGGACGCGGTCGATCGCGATCGATAAGCTTCAGGCTGATCGCGACGCGGTACGCCGGGGCGGCGAACACCGCCGGCAGGAGTGGATAGGCGGACCGCGCGTGACCGTCGATGGTCTGCACGTACCCGCGCACCAGGCCGGCCGCCGTGACGGCCTCATGGCGCTCCAGATCCACGTCGCCGTGCGCCGCGATCGTCAGCGCGACGTACGAGGTCACGGCCGTGTCCCGCGACTCAATCGCACGGAAGTTGAGGTTGAAGGCCAGGAAAAGCGCGGCGGCCACCAGAACCGCCCGCGCGCCGTCGGAGTGGACCCACCTCTTTCCCTGCACGTTGCGGGCAGCATACAATGCGCCGCTATGGAACGAAAAAAGGCATCCGACCTGAGATAACGGTCCGAGGGTCCGGGGGGCCGAAGGTCCGTCCTACTGTTTGGTGACGTTCACGTAATAGAGGTCCGTTGCGACCTCGAACGCATCCTTCGCGAGCGACGTCGGCATCGTCTGCCATTCGGTCGTGGGCTTGATGAATTGCCAGGCGGCCTTCTGCCCCACGCGCACCGGCATGGCGAAGCCCGGCTCGTCGACCCTCCATCGGTACGACACAGTGCGCGCGGCCTCGTCGAACCGCAACTCGAGCGTGGGAATCGCCGTGCGCCGCAAATACTGATTGAAGAACGGCGTCAGGTCCTGCCCAAGCTCGCGATTGACGAAGCGGACGAAGTCCTCCGTCATGATGTTCCGGTAGCGGAACTCACGGTAGACGTCGCGCACGAGGCGCGCCCATCGCCGATCGTCGTTGACGACGCCGCGGAGGGTGTGGAGCATCAGCGCGCCCTTGAAGTACATGTCCTGCGGCGGCGTGCGATGCAGCCCTCGCGGCGTGATGATCGGCGTCCTGTTCTGAACTTTGGACTTGTAGCCGTTCGTGTACTTCAGCGCGTCGTCGTAACCGAAGACGTGCTCGACGTACAGGCTCTCGAGATACGTGGCCCAGCCTTCTTGAATCCACATGTCTGACACGTCCGCGGCCGACACGGCGTTGCCGAACCACTCGTGCGCGCTCTCGTGGATGATGATGAAGTCGAACTTCAGGCTGACGCCGACGCCCGTCCAGTCGCGCTCCAGGTAGCCATTGGCGAAGCGATTGCCGTAGGTGACGGCGCTTTGGTGCTCAATCCCGGAGTACGGCACCTCGATCAGCTTGTAGCCGTCTTTCGTAAACGGGTACTCGCCGAACCAGCGCTTGAAGGCCTCCATCATCGGCTTGGCCTGCACGAACTGTCGCCTGGCCTTTTCCAGGTTTTCGGGCTGGACGTAGAAGTCGAGCGAGAGATCGTCGAGCCGGTCGCTGAAGTGCTCGTAGCGCCCGATGTTCACGGAGACGTTGTAGGAGTTGATTGGATAGTGCACGCGCCAATCCCAGCGCGTGTAGCCGCCGCCGACGTCCGTCTTCGCGAGGAAGCGGCCGTTCGAGACGTCGGTCAGGTCGCTCGGGATCGCGACGCTGATATCCATCGTCTCGACTTCGTCGCGCCACTGGTCCTTGTTGGGCCACCAGATGCTCGCGCCCTCGCCCTCGCAGGCGGTGAAGATCCAGTGCCGGCCCGCCGAGTCTTTGCCGAACGTGAAGCCGCCGAATCGGCCCGTCTGCGTCGGCGTGCCTGAGTAGTAGAAATCGACGCTGTAAGTGCGTCCGGCTTTCAGCGTCTCCGGGAAATCTACGAACACGGCGTTCAGCTCGCGTTCGTATTTGAGCGGCGTCGCGCCCAGCGTGATCTTGTCGACGCTGAGATTCGCGTACAGGTCCAGCTGGATGCGCGAGGCATCCTTCAGCATCCGGAAGCGAATCGTGTTCTTGCCGGACACGAGCTTCTTCTCGGGATCGATCCGGATGTCGAGGTGGTAATACTGGACGTCGTTGTTGGCGCGGTGCTCGCCATATTGGCCGCGAAGGATGCTGGCGCGGGCAGGGGCGGCTGGAGTCTGGGGCGGTGGGACCTGCTGGGCAGCCACAGTGAGGCAGGCCGCGATGACTACGGACGGAAGCAGAAGCCGGCGGACGACAGTGCGCATGGGCTGCACTATACCGGCTCGCGCCACGTCGAGCGTGTATCATCACGGGCTCGGACTCGGAAGGAGACCTCGACATGGATTTGGGGATTACAGGCAAGCGTGCGCTCGTGCTGGCCGCCGGTGGCGGGCTTGGCTCGGCCATCGCCGCCGCTCTCGCGGCAGAGGGCGTGCATCTCCTGCTCACCGACGTGGACACCGCCGCCCTCGATCAGGCCCGCGCCGACATCACGCCCGGCGGCACCGCACGCGTTGAAACCTGCGCCTGCGATTTGTCCAAACCGTCCGACATCGACGCCCTCTGCGACAAGGCGCTCTCGGACTTCGGCGGCATCGACATCCTCGTCAACATCACGGGAGGGCCTCCCGCTGGTCCGCTCCCGCCGGTGGACGACGACACGTGGCAGAAGCACTTTGCGGCGATGGTGTTGAGCGTCTTTCGGGTGACCCGGCGTCTCCTCCCGGGCATGCGAGAGCGCAAATGGGGGCGCATCATCACCTGCACGTCGTCGGGGGTTGTGCAGCCGATACCCAACCTTGGCATCTCGAACGCGCTGCGCGCGTCGCTCGTGACCTGGTCGAAGACGCTCGCCGGCGAACTGGCGGCCGAAGGGGTGACGGTGAACGTCCTCGTCCCGGGGCGCATCCACACGAAGCGTGTGGACGAGCTGGACCGCGCCGCGGCGGGACGGCTCAACAAACCGGTCGAGGAGATCGTCCGCCAGTCGCTCGCGACGATCCCGATGGGCCGCTACGGGCGGCCCGAGGAGTTCGCGGCCGTGGCGGCCTTTCTCGTGAGTGATCGCGCGAGTTACGTCACGGGATCCGTCATCAGAGTCGACGGCGGAATGATCAAGAGTGCATAATTAGTCCTCGCGCAGCACGCGTGCCAGGTCGACGCGCGAGACGACGAACGCAGGTCGCGCAGTAACCAGGAGCGCGATCGCCAGGATGGCGCCGCCGACGCTTGCGAGCGTGAGCAGGTCGAATGGCTGAACCTGGAAGAGGAATGCGCGGACGGTGCTGGCACCCAGCCACACGAGCGCGAGACCCGTGGCGATGCCGAAACCCACCAGCTTGACCGTCTCACCCAGGACGATCGAAGCGAGCTCCCGGCCGCGGGCGCCGAGGGCCGCGCGCAGCGCCATCTCGCGCATGCGGACCGCCGCCATGGATTCAGCCAATACGTAGATGCCGAGCGCCATGAGCAACAAAGCAACGCCGCCCAACGCGCCCAGTACCAGCAGCCCGAACCGTTGTGGTCCCATCTGGCTTGCGATCTGCCGATCCATCGTCATGAACGGAGTGATGACCGGACCCGGTGTGAGCTGGGGATCGACGGACCGAATCACTGCCACGGCCTCACGAGCGGCCGCCTCGGTACTGGATGCAGGGCGCAGGAGCACCGTGTAGGAGGCCCTCGGATTGCTCTCTTGTGCTCGCGGCAGGTACATCACGAGGGGCTGCAGCCGGGTGATGTCCGTGATGACGTCGGGCACGATCCCGACGACCTCGAGGATCGGCCAGGGCTGGTCAGCGCGGCCGCCCTTGAAGGACCTGATGTGTCGGCCCAACGCATCGCCGCCGTCTTCCCGCACCAGGAGCCGCGCGAGCGACGCGCTGACCACCGTCACCAGCGGCGCGCGGTCATCGTCCTGGCTCGTGAAGTCACGCCCACGAAGGATCGGCAAGCCGACCGTCGAGAAGTACCGCTCGTCCACCTCGGTCATCCATATGGTTGACGGAAACTTCCTGGCAATGCCGTCCACGACCACCTGCCCGGAGGCGGTCATTCCCACGAGCCCGGACGTGAGGGTGACCGAACGGATCGCGGAATTGGTCGCCAGGCGCTCTCGAAGCTCGGCGAAAAAGGGCATGGCCTCGGCATGGTTGAAGCGGTACTTCGGCAGCCACACCGAGCCGGTCACTAGGTGTGCCGTCTCGAACCCCGTGTTCACATGCAGCGCGGCGGCGAGGCTTCGCAGGAACAATCCGGCGCCGCACACGAGGGCCAGCGTCACCGCGACCTGACTTGCCACGAGCACGGCGCGGGTCCGCCTTCGGGTAAGTCGCGCAGTGGCACCCCCTCGCGCGTGAAGCACATCCGATATCTGCGCCGAAAAGCCGAATACGCCGCCGACGGACGCGACGATGAGCGCGGCGATCGCGCCGGCCACCGCGGCGCTCGCAAGCACTTCGCGATTGACCGTGAGATCGAGCACCTCGATGTTCACGCCGCCCGGGAGCTGGAAGATGCTGAGGGCGCCCAGGAACCACGCCGCAGCTGGCACGGAGAGAATCGCTCCGGCGATGGCGACGAGCGCGCCCTCGACGGCGACGCCACGAGCCAGCCGGCCGCGAGTTGCACCAAGCGCCAGGCACATCGCGAACTCGTCGCGGCGCGCTTCGGTGCGCAGCAGCAGGAGCAGACCGACCGTCAGACAGCCCACGATCAGGAGCAGGGTGACCGTCCCCAACAGCAGGCGCGTGAACTGCGCCATCGCCGGGCGCGCGGCCTCCGGCAAGGCGGTTTCTTGGATTGGGACAAGCGTCGCCGGGCGACCGGTCGTGCCGAACAGCGGGCTCGTCAGTCTCCCCGAGGCAGTCTCTTGCGAGTCACCCGGCCGAAGACGACCGAAGATCTTGATCCACGTCGATGGCGAGGTGCGGTGACCGCTCTCGGCGTAGAGGTTCGTCGAACCGCCGACGACGTGGGAGGCGGTGTTGATCGTGCCGTACAGTTCGGGAGCGCCGGCGAGCTCGACGCCGGAAAAGCCGCGCGCCGCCACGCCGACGATGCGAACCTGGCGTCCCGACACGTCGATCGTCTGTCCGATGACTGACGCGTCGGCGCCGAACGTGTTTCGCCAGAACCGATCGGACAATACGACCACCGGCGCCGCGCCTCGCTCGTCGTCCGCGGCCGTGAAGTCGCGTCCGTGCTGCATCCGAACGCCGAGGAACGAAAAGAGGTTGGCGCTCACGAAGTACATCTGCCGCGTGCGGGCCTCGCCTTGCGCCGTCACCAACGCGGGCCACGCGCCGCCGGCGGCGACGTCTTCGAACGCTCCACTCGTCCGTACGACATCAATCGCCGGGTACACGAAGCCCGCTTGGATTTCCTGACTCTCGGCCGTGCGCGCGCCGACAACCATGATTCGATCGGCATCCTGGACAGGCAGCGGATGGAGAAGAACGGCCGAGAGCAGCGACCACGCCGAGGCCGCGCCCGCGATGCCACAGGCGAGGGTCAGGATCGACGCCAGGGACGCACCGGGACGCTTGAGCAGTCGGCGCAGCGCTAATCGCAGCTCGTCCATAGTCAGGTCACCTCCGTGTGAGTCCAGCGCCCGAATTGTCGCTCACTCTCGAAGCCATTGTGCGCCCGACAGCGCAGGGCGAGGTTGGCGACGTTGGTCGGGCCACCGCTCGCGTAAGGAATGACGTGGTGGAACTCGAGGCGGCCAGTCTCCCGGCAGCGACCCTGTGGGCCTTCGAACGCACAGCGGCCATCATCACGAGCCCACACGGCGCGTTTCACGGCGGCCGGAACATGCCGGGAATCTGAGGGCTTCGAGGCCCTGGCGTGTGGCCGGTGCACTTTCGCGACCTTCGCCCGCTCGAGCTGATCGACCAGGATCGTCAGCGCCCGGTCGAGAACAACCGCCGGGTCGCCGTCCGGAATGGCGTACCGGAGCAGGTCCTGCGCGCGTCGGAGCTTCGCGTGAGTCTCGGCACTGACCGTCAACTTGATCAAGTAGCGAGTTTCAGTGAGGGGCGCGACGAACGGACGGACCGGCTTCGAGGGTGGCGCGACCTGGGGCTGATCGACTCCCTGTGGCTCAGCAGTCTCAACTAACGTCGGCTCGGCGACCTTGCGTACCAGTGCCTTCACATCGGGCTGCGGCGCCAGGGACGCGATCTGGTGCTCGACTTCCCTCTTCGACTTATGGCGCGCCGCCTCAAGCACGCGCGCGTGGTTCTCGGTCGTCAGATGCTGCCGCAGCAGCGCGATGGTCGTCAGCGTTAGCGTGCCATCGGCGAGCAGATCCAGCAGAACAGGAAACTGCCGGGCGGCTCGCGCCGCCTCGATCCGGTGATAGGCCGCATGTTCCGACAGGTGGAGCACCTGCGTGCAATAGGTGAACAAGGACGAGCAGCCTTCGCCGAGGTAGAGCCGGCGGGTGTCGAGCTCTCCCAGGAGTGTCAGTAGCTCGACGGTCGAGCGTCGCTCCGCGCCTGCGGCGCGAGCGGTTGCATCGAGCAGTTCGCGATCGGATAGTTGTTGGAGAGGTTGAATCGCCATGCACTCTTGATAGCACGACGATTTTCGACGGCCGAGAACGGCTGCCAGCGCACGATCGGCGTTCTCATCGTCGGAAATGACGACGAGACACGATCGGATGTGCGGGCGCACCGAAGTTGACGACGAACAGGTCGCGCGTGAGTGAGATCGGATCTTTCGCGATCGCGATCTGAAAACGTGTCAAGAACTTTCTTGCAAGCAATTCTATGACTGGCGTCAACTCGGTCCGGACCGAGTTCGGCTGGCACGAGTCTCGTGCCAGCGCGCGAACCAAGCTCGGCGGTCGACGTGGACGGACCAGAGCTGCCCGGTTGATCAATCGCGCCCGAGCGTCTTGCGCCGTGCGACTCAAATCATCGGCGTCGCGCGATTGACGAGCTGCACGGCAAGACCCCACGGGTCGCGGAGCATCGCGACCATGTCCCCTGCCGCCGTCGTCTCGACATCGCCGACCGGAGTGGCGCCGGCAGCGATGAGCTGCGTGCGGGTCTTCGCGACGTCCGGCGCGTAGAAAGCCAGGTGCAGAAGGCGGGGATCCATGCCGCGGTAGTCGGGCACCGGCAGCTCGGGAAACGCATGGAACTCCCGCATGACCGCGTCGCCGTCGCCGGCCAGGAACTGGCCGAACGGCGGCTCGCTCTGCGCGCGTTTCACGCGCAGGCCCAGATGCTGGCCATACCACCGCGCCAGCGCGACCGGATCTTCCACTTGATACGCCGTGTGTTCGATCTTCACGGCCTACCCTTCCCGCAACACTTTCAGCACACCGTCGAGTGTCTTCTTGGCGTCGCCGAAGAGCATGCGCGTGTTCTCCTTGAAGAACAGCGGATTCTGCACGCCCGCGTAGCCCGTCGCCATGCTCCGCTTCATCACCACGGTTGTCTTGCCCTTCCACACCTGCAGGACGGGCATGCCGGCGATGGGGCTGTTCGGCTCGTCTTCGGCCGACGGGTTGACGATGTCGTTGGCGCCGATGATGAGGGAGACGTCCACGTCGGGAAAGTCGTCGTTGATCTCGTCCATCTCGAACACGATGTCGTACGGGACCCTGGCCTCGGCGAGCAGGACGTTCATGTGCCCCGGCATGCGACCGGCGACGGGATGGATGGCGAATCGGACCTTCACGCCCCTCCCCCGAAGGAACTTGGTGATCTCG
>JANOGJ010000650.1:0-4751 GCA_031405995.1 Acidobacteriota bacterium | reverse complement strand
GGTGCCGTACGGGTCGTACTCTTTGCGGTGGATAAACGTCGCCTCCACGCCGAGACCCGGCGCGAGCTCGTGGTCCACACCCACCGTGGCTTCCAGGCGGTAGGTGCGCCGGCGCGCGCGGTCGAACGGATTCGGGTTCGGGATGGACGTGGTGAACGTGCCCGTGCCGAATTCGCCGCCCACGTACCGCGTTCCGCTCCACGTCGCGCCGCCCGGCTGAAACACCAAGTCGCCGTTCGGGTCGCTCCAGACGTACGTCTGGCTCACCGTGCCGTTCGGATTCGGTCCCGGCGTGCCGGTGCCAATCTGATCGAAGTACTTGCCGAACGAGGCCTTGATGACGGTCTTGCCGGTGCCGGAGATATCGTACGTGCCGCTCACCCGTGGCGCCCAGTTCTTCCAGATCGGCGCATTGTCCACGCGAGCGAACGTGTCCGGGACGACGTACGACGTGAGCACGCCGCCCGTGTTCAGGGTCACGTTCAAGCCGCTGATGACCGTGCCCGTCGGGAAGTACTGGCTCGACGGATGCTCCTGCGGTGGCAGGAAGCCCTCGACCCGCTCCCACCGGATGCCGGCGATGAGCGTCAGCCGCCCGATGCCGAACGAGTCCTGTGCGTACAGCGCCGTGTTGTTCACCGCGCGCTTGATGTACGTCGGCGAGTTGAACACCGTCACGTTCCCGGCGCAGGGCGGCGTGACGCATCCGCTGCCCGTCTGGCTGCGGAACGTCAGGTTCACGTCGTCGACGCGCGTCGTCGTCACGTCCTCGGGCGTGTAGCCGTTGTCAAAACCAAACTTGAACTCATGCCGTCCGCCGAAGAGGTTCGACACGTAGTAGTTCCAGTTGGACGTGAACTGCAGGCGGCGGCGGAACATGAAGCCCGACTGCGCCGCGTTGCGCGAGCGGACGTTCGTCGAGCTGTCAAGGATCGACTGCAGGCCGTCGTGCTTCTGGGTCAGCGGGAAGTGCGTGTTGCTGTACGCGAGCTTGGTGTCCCCGAACAGCCGATCAGTCACGACCGTGTTCCACGACAGCTGCGTGATCACGAACGTGTCGTATTCCTTGGTGTTGGAGTCGAGGGTCACCGTGGCGCTGGCGCCCCGGTTGGGCTTGTCGTACCACTGCCGGTTGGCGTACCCCTCGAAGCGGTTCGAACCGTTCAGCGCGTAGGTCATCTTGCCCGACACGCTTTTGATGTCCGTGGAGTCCCGCTCGTTGCCCGACAGCACTTGCGGGATCTGCGGCGGCGAGATGGCCGGGTAGCCGGGCACATTGACATGGGTTTGCCGGTTTTCCACCGCGCCGAAGTAAAAGAGCTTGTTCTGGAGGAGCGGGCCACCCGCCTGGAAGTTGAAGTTGGAGATGTACCCGACCGCCTGCGCCTCGGGACGGAAGCCGGCCTGCTTCAACGTCTCATCGATGTTGTCCCACTGGGTGCCCTTGCCCTGGTAGGTGCCGAGCGTCTGGCCGCCAAAGCGGTTCGTGCCGCTGCGGGTGACCATATTGATGAGCGTCCCCGACGTGCCCATCGAGATGTCCTGCGCGCCCGTCGTCACCGAGATGTTCTGAAACGTGCTCGGCTCGTAGTAATTCATCGAAAAGCCGATCGCCGCCGGGTCGCCGACGTTGACCCCGTTCACGAGCTGCACGTTCTGGGCGTTCGGCGTGCCGCGGGACGTGAACGACCGCTGCAATCCGGCCTGGTTGCCACCGACGTCCGGCGTGTCAAACACGAGTCCCGGAATCTTGTATTCCAGGATGTTCCAGATGTCCTTGCCGCCCGGCGTGGTCTCGAGCAGCATGGCATCAAGGTTCACGGCGACATTGACGTTCTTGACGTCAACGACCGGCGTTTCACCCCTGACGGTGATGACTTCTGAGACCGAACCGACCTTCAGCGTCAGGTCGACCGAGGTGGTCTGGCCCTGCTGGACCGCGACGTCCTCGCGACTGACCGTCTGGAACCCCTGCAGCGCGATGCGCACCACATAGGTGCCCGAGCTGACGGACGGGAACCGATACACGCCGGTCGAGTCCGTGACGCCGGTGAGCGGCCGCGGGAGAACCGGACCTGAGAGGGTAACGATCGCTCCCGGTATGGCGGCTTTCTGTTCATCGACAGCCTTGACGAAGATGCTGCCGGTCTGCACCTGGGCCCACGCGGACGTGGAGCCAAGCGCCAGAGACAGCCCGAGCAGGATCGCGATGAGACCCAGCTTACGATGCATGACACGTACCTCTTGAGCGCCCCTGCGCCCGGAACGCAAACACCAGTCCGACCGAGAGGCCGTCTGACTGTTGCTGCTGAGGCCGAGTATGGGTGAAAGCACCTGCCGCCGCAAGCCTTCGGGGATGGACGCCGGGCCGGCACTAAGATCGTGCGCGTGGCCCACCGCCTCCTCCGCTTGACCGGCGCCGCGGTCCTGGCCCATCGGGGTGGATTGGCCCTTCGGCCCGAGAACACTCTGGCCGCATTCGACCACGCGCGGTCGCTCGGCGTCGACGGCTTCGAAATCGACGTGCACCTCTCGCGCGACGGCGAACCGGTGGTGATTCACGACGCGATGCTCGAGCGGACGACGAACGGCACCGGACCAGTCGGGGCGCGCTCCGCGGACGAGCTGGCCGGCGTCGATGCGGCCTGGGCGTTCGGCCCGGCCGAGGGGTTCCCGTTTCGCGGCCGGGGCCTCGCGGTGCCTCGTCTTTCCGACGTCCTCGATCGCTACCGCGAGATGCCGATCGTGGTGGAGATCAAGGGCGACGATCCGCGGACGGCCGCCCGCACCGTCGCGGTTATTCGCGAGGCCGGTGCCGAGGGCCGCGTGATGGTCGCCGGCTTCAGCCAGGCCGTCGTGGACGCCGCCCGGCGACTTGCGCCCGACGTGCCGACCAGCGCGTCCCGCCCCGAGTCGCGCGCCGCGATCCGCCGCGCCCGCTTCTGGCTGCCGCTGTCTTCGCCCGCCTATCGCGCCTTCCTGGTGCCCTTCCGGCACGTGGGCCTCCCGCAGTTCGGCCGGCGCTTCGTGCGCACGGCGCGCCAGGCGGGGGTACCGGTGCACGCGTGGACCATCAACGACCCCGGAGACATGCGGCGGCTCATCGGCTGGGGCGTCACGGGACTGGTGACGGATAGACCGGATTTGGCGATTGAGACGATACGGACTGGTACGCCTGGTACGTCAGGTACGGCGGGTACGGCAGGTACAAGGTAGGAACTGACGCTGGCCATCTTTCATTATGGTTCTCAAAAGGAAGGAAGTTGGCCCGCGTTAGTTCGTTCCTCGTACCTGGCGTACCTGCCGTACCTGGCGTACGCGACGTACCCGGTCTAGACTCTTCCGCACTCGGAGGATGGCCATGCGATTCAGTAGACGGACAGGGGTAGCCGCAGTTTTGGTCACAGCGTCAGCCGTGGCGATGCTGGCGCAGGGCGCGCAGGCGCCGGCGGGGCAGACGCCCCCGGCCGACGATCCGATCCGGACGCTGGTCGGCCGCCTCGAGTTGGAGAAGTACAAGGCGACCATCAAGGGCCTGACGCAGTTCGGCGATCGCCGCGAGGGCACGCAGCGCAATCGCGACGCCGTTGACTGGATCGAAGCGCAGCTCAAGAGTTACGGCTGTGCGACCGAACGGCTCACCTACGACCGGGATAATCCGCGCGGGCTGACGGCCGAGCAGCAGGCAGCTGCTGCGGCCGCGCGTGGGGGCGGCGCCGGTCGAGGCGGTGGCGGTGGCGGCGGGCGAGGGGCCGGCGGCGGTGGTGGCGGCCGCGCAACGGAACCGCCTCGCGTCCCGGCCGGCACGCCCGATGACCCGGTCCGGCGCGGCGCAGGCGGCAAGGGCTTCGGCGGCCCGACCGGCGTCAACAACGACCCCGAACGTCAGCCCAACGTCAAACTGCGCGAGCTCAACAAGCAGCCGATCATTCCCGGCCCCGTGCCGATGGTCTACTGCACGAAGGTCGGCTCCGTGAACCCCGGCGAGATGTACATCGTCGGCGCGCATATGGACGGCATTGGCTACGGCGAAGCGGCCAACGACGACGGATCCGGCACCGCGCTCGTGATGGAACTGGCGCGCATCTTCAGCGCGCCTGGGGTCGTCACCGATCGGACGATCCGGTTCGCGTTATGGAATGGCGAAGAAGGTGGACTGAAGGGCGCGAACGCGTACGTCGCCCAGCGTCAGGCGCTGCAAGGGAAGCAGGACGCGGCCGGCCGGTATCCCGAGCCGAAGTGGCTCGGCATGGTCCAGCACGACATGATGATGTGGGACCACGGCGCGCCGGGGGCCGACGGCAAGATGAGTCCGTGGCAGCGCCCCGAGGCCGACGTCAACATCGAGTTCCAGGAGAACTCGAAGATGATGCTCGAGTCCGTGAAGCTCGCGCTCGTGTTCAAGAACGCGAACGAGCGCTACGCGACCGACTATCCGGCCACCCTCGGCTCACACATGCAGAGCACCGACTCGGTGCCGTTTCAGGACATCATTCCGGCGATCAGCCTGCGCGAGAACGAGCGCCGCGATCATGTCGGGTTCGGCTGGGATCCGAACTGGCACCAGGTGACCGATGTGTTCACGACCTACACGGACAGGGACTTCCGCCTGGGCCTGAACGCAGCGCAGACGACGCTCGCCGCGATCGCGGGGCTGGCCGGGGCGAAAGTAAACAAATAAGGGGTCGTACCTCGATCTGTGGAAAACTCGGGGGACACTTCTGTCGACGAAGTCCCCCGAGTTTTCCACA
>JANOGJ010000240.1:0-11275 GCA_031405995.1 Acidobacteriota bacterium | reverse complement strand
CTGGCGCGCGAACGCGGCCTCGCGGTTGGCCGCGCGCAGCGCGCGCTCGCGTTCGTAGAAATCGTAGTTGCCTGAGTACAGCGTGATATCGCCGTCGTCGATATCGGCGACCTTGCCGACGACGCGGTTCATGAAATCGCGATCGTGCGACGTCATGAGCAGCGAGCCCGTCCGCGACTTCAGAAACCCTTCGAGCCAGACGATGGACTCGATGTCGAGGTGATTGGTGGGCTCGTCCATGAGCAGGACGTCCGGCCGGCCGAGGAGGACGCGGGCCATCGCCACGCGCATCTTCCAGCCGCCCGAGAGCGCGCCCACGTCGCCGTCGATCCACTCGTCGTGGAAGCTCAAGCCGTGCAGCACTTCGCGGGCCTGGCTTTCGAGGGCGTAGCCGCCGAGATGTTCGTACTCTTCCTGGACTTCGCCAAAGCGCGCGAGAATGCGGTCCATGTCGCCGGCGCGCGCCGGATCCGCCATCGCGTGCTGCAGGGCTTCGAGCTCATGATGCAGGTCGCCCACCTTGCCGCTTCCGGCGATGACTTCGTCGATGACGGACCGTCCGGACATCTCCTCGATGTCCTGGCGGAAGTACCCGATGGTCATTCGCTTCGGCACCGACACCTCGCCGTCGTCGGCCGTCTCCTCGCCGACGATCATGCGAAACAGGGTTGTCTTGCCGCTGCCGTTGGGCCCGACCAGGCCGACCTTGTCGCCCGGGTTGAGCTGGAAGGAGGCGTCGACGAAGAGGATCTGCCGGCCGTATTGCTTGGAGATGTTGTTGAACGCGATCACAAGAGGGCGATCGTAGCAGAGGCAGCCCGCACGCGGTTGTGGGCGGGGACGCCTGCCAGATACGGCTGTCAGCGAAAGAGATCCGCCAGGTCCAGCGACCAGCCGCCGCGGCTCGAAATGCGGGTGATCCGCAATGCGGTAGCGCGGCTCGAGGCCGTGGCCGGCCGACGCCAGGGCCTAACCAGATTAGAATCCCCGGATGTCGCTCGCCCCGGGGACCCGGCTCGGCCACTATGGCATCGTCAGCGCGATCGGCGCGGGCGGTATGGGCGAGGTCTACCGCGCCCGAGACACCCGGCTCGACCGCGACGTGGCGATCAAGGTGCTGCCGGCGGCCTTTGCCACCGACGCCGATCGGCTCGCCCGGTTCGAGCGCGAGGCCAAGGCCGTCGCCGCGCTGTCGCACCCGAACGTCGTCGCCATCTTCGACACCGGCACACACGACGGTCGGATGTACGTCGTCACCGAACTTCTGGAAGGCGAGACCCTGCGCGACCGGCTCCGTGGCGGCCCTCTGCCGGTGCGCAAGACGACGGAGCACGCCGTGCAGCTCGCGCGCGGACTGGCGGCCGCGCACGACCGCGGCCTCGTGCATCGCGACTTGAAGCCGGAGAACGTGTTTCTTCTCAACGACGGCCAGATCAAGATCCTCGATTTCGGCCTCGCGCGGCAGGCGATGGCGTCGTCTGGCTCCGGGGCCACGCAGACGGTGGCCGCGATGACCGACCCGGGCACCGTGATGGGCACGGTCGGCTACATGTCGCCCGAGCAGGTACGCGGTCTGCCGGTTGACGCGCGCAGCGACCTGTTCGCGCTGGGCGCTGTGCTGCACGAGATGCTGTCGGGGCAGCGGGCGTTCCAGCGCGAGACCGCGGCCGACACCCTGACGGCGGTCCTGACGCAAGACCCGCCGGATCTCGGCGGGCTCCGCCCGGAGATCTCGCCGGCGCTCGAGCGGATCGTTCGGCATTGCCTCGAGAAGAATCCCGCCGAGCGCTTTCAGACGGCGCGCGACGTCGCCTTCGCGCTCGATGGCCTGTCTGGATCGAGCGCGACGGCCGCTGCAGCCATGAGCGGTTCGTTGCCTGCCGTGCCCGGCGTCAGCCCGCGACGGAGAACCAGCCCGCTGCTCGTGGCCGCGGGGATCATGGCCGTGGCCGGGATCGCCTGGGCCGCGGGGCACTTCGGCGCCGGACCGGCGGCGCCGACGTCCACGGCGATCTCGGACGTGACCTACAAGCCCGTGACGTTCGAAGAAGGGTTTCTTTTTGCCGCCCGCTTCGCACCCGACGGCCGCACCATCGTGTACAGCGCCGACTGGGACCAACAGCCGCGCGGGGTGTACGTCACGAGCCTCGACAGCCCGGAGTTCCGGCCACTCGGATTTCCGGGAGCGGACCTTCTGGCGCTCTCGCGGTCGGGCGAGCTGGCCATTCTGAGCGGGTCGATCGCTCCAAGCGGCAATCCCTACATTCGGATCGGAACGCTGGCGCGCGCGTCGCTTACCGGCGGCGCGCCGAGAGCCGAACTCGAGGGCGTACGGTTTGCCGACCTCGGTCCCAACAACACCCTGGCCGTCGTCCGCGACGGCGAACGCCGGCGGACGATGGAGTACCCCGTCGGGCAGGTCCTCGCCGAGATGCCGATCTTGAAGAGCCGGTCGGCGACCGGCATGGTCGGGCTTGTCTGCCCGCGAGTCTCGCCCTCCGGTGACTACGTCGCGTTCTTCGACTACCGGGTATCGGCGGCGATCACCGTGAAGATCTTCGACAAGTCAGGCAAGCTCGTCACCGAGAGCCAGTCGTTTCAGGACTGGTGGGGTCTCGCGTGGACGCCCTCGAACGAGGTCTGGTTCGGTGCGTCGGAAGCCGGAGGCCGTCAGGTCGTGGTCTTCAGTCTCGACCTGCAGGGACGCCGGCGCGTCGTGCTTCGGGCGCCGGCGTCCCTCAACCTGCACGATGTCTCCGCGCAGGGAGACCTGCTCGCGTCCTACGAACGCGTGATGAGTCGCGTCGAGCTCATCGATCCTGGCGGGCCGCAGAACCGTTCGTGGCGCGAGGGCGGCTACGTGGCGGCCTTTTCTCGCTCGCACACGCTGCTGCTGAACGGCGAGGGAGACAGCGGAGGCCCTCGCGGTTCGGTCTACGTCTGGCAGCCGAAGGACCAACAGCCCGTGCGCATTGCCGACGGCTCCGGCCGGGCCCTTTCGCCTGACGGGAGCAGGGCGGTCGTCGTGTCGATCAAGGCGCCGGTCACGGTGTCGATCGTGCCGACGGGCGCCGGTCAGCCCCAGGTACTCGACCTCGGTGTCGTGCAGTATGTCTCGTGGGCTGGCTGGCTCCCCGACGGGCGTCTCGTGATTCAGTTCACCCGAGATGGATCCGGGCCGGTGGCCTACGCCCTGTCGCCAGCGGGCAAGGATCCGGCCGCGCTGCTTCCCTCGGGTGTGACGCTGCGCGGCGACAATCTGATCTCGCCGGACGGCACCCGTGTGGCCGCGCTTGATGGTGAAGGCAGGTTGGTGGTATGCACGATCGCGGCGCCTGTCTGCCAGCCGGTGCCTGGCCTCGAGGACGTGGAGGACGTCGCGGGATGGCACGCTGACGGCCGGTCCCTGTTCGTCTATCAACGGCAGTCCAGCCCGGTCCAGATCGATCGCATCGAGCTGGCCTCGGGACGCCGGTCTCTGTGGAAGGTCATCCGACCCGTCGAAGCGGCGGTCGGTGGAGTCAACCGCCTCATCGTGGCGCCCGACGGCGCCTTCGTTTACGGCTACGACCGAACCCGCAGCGAGCTCTACGTCATCAAGGGGTTGAAGTAGGCGGGCGGTGAACATTAGATTCCCCGGCTGCGGGGCAGGTCTTGACGCAGGGAAGCCCTTGTCGTGTAATTGGCGCGGGAGATTTCATCATGAGAGTTCATATCCGGTTGGTCGTAGGGGTGTTGGCGTGTGGTGTTGCGCTTGCCACGCTGCCCAGGATTGAGGCCCGTCAGGCCGCACCGGGGCCCAAGCACGTCATCGTGCCGGCCAGCAAAGTCGTGTTCGAGCCTATCGAGGTGCCGGGGTTTCCGACAGGAATGAAGATCGCCGCCATCAATGGCGATCCCAATGCCGCGTCGGGCGATTACGTCATTCGGTTGCAGTTTCCCGCCGGCTACACGTTTCCGCCCCACTGGCACCCGATGGCGGAGAACCTGACCGTGCTCTCCGGGACGTTTATCCTGGGCATGGGCGAGAAAGCCGACAACGCGAAGCTGGTGACGTACAGCCCGGGCGCCTTCATGTCGATTCCCGGGAAGATGGCGCACTTCGGAGGGGCGAAGGTCGCGACCGTGATCCAGCTCCACGGCCACGCGCCCTTCAAGATCGAACTGGTGAAGTAGATCGGCCCGCGGGATCATGGGGCCGAGCCTGCCGGGCGGCGCGAGGCCTTGACGTCGAGCCCTAATGGTGTTCATATGAACACCTATGGTGTTCAAGCTGTCATCCAGTCCGTTCGGCGGCCGTACGCGGACGAGGACGCTCATGGCCCTGTCGCTCATGCGGTCCAGCTATCCGCGCGAGCTGGCCCGGGTGCTCGGCACCAGCCTCACGGGCGTGCGCAAGGCGCTCGCCAGCCTCGAACTGGACGGCCTGGTCGCCGGTCGCGCCGTCGGCCGGACGCGCGTGTACGAGTTCAATGCCGCGTACTTCGCCCGCAACGAGCTCCGGCAGTACGTCGCGCGCCTCGCCGATGCGGACGCGGATCTGCGCACCCGCCTCAGCCGGCTTCGGCGACGCCCGCGTCGTAGCGGGAAGCCGCTGTGACGTTGACGGCCCGGTCGTCGCTGGCCGACGTGGCGTTCGCCGTCGGCGCGGCCCTCCGCCGCCACCGCATCCGCGCGGTGCTGACCGGCGGCGGGTGCGTGGTGCTGCACACCGACGGCGCCTACGTGTCGCACGATCTCGACTTCGTCCTTCAGGGCCCCGAGGCGGTCACGGCCGCCCGGCTTGACGAGGCCCTTGGCGAACTGGGGTTCCGTCGGCGCGGCAGTCAATACCGCCATCCGAAGCTGGACCTCTACGTCGAGTTCCCGCCTGGCCCCCTCGCGATTGGGGGCGACCACGCGGTGAAACCGGTGGAGCTTCGCCGAGGGCGCCAGGTGCTGCGCGCGCTCTCGCCCACGGATTCCTGCCTCGACCGGCTGGCGGCGTTCTACCACTGGGATGATCGCCAGAGCCTCACCCACGCGGTCGAGATCGCCCGCCGCCGGCGCGTCAACCGCCGGCGGATCGCGACGTGGAGCGCGGCCGAGGGCCACGCGGAGAAGCATCGGGAGTTTCTGCGGGAACTCACGCGATAGCGCTGGCCCGCTGCTATGATGCGACACCCACGATGACGCTGACCCCGGGAGCCCGGCTTGGTGTCTACGAGATCACCGCCGCCATCGGCGCGGGCGGCATGGGCGAGGTCTATCGTGCGCGGGACACCAAACTCGGCCGCGACGTGGCGATCAAGGTCCTGTCCGCGGCGCTCGTCGGCGACCCGGATCGGGTCGCGCGGTTCAAGCGCGAGGCGCAGGTGCTGGCCTCGCTCAACCACCCGAACATCGCGCACCTCTACCGATTCGAGGAGGGCCCGACAGCGTTCCTGGTAATGGAGCTCGTCGAAGGTCCGACGCTGGCGGAACGCATTACTGCGGCGGCCCTGCCCCTTGCCGACACCATCGCCATCGCGCGCCAGATCGCCGAGGCGCTCGAGACGGCCCACGAAGCCGGCGTCATCCATCGCGATCTCAAACCCGCCAACGTCAAGGTGAAAGACGACGGCACGGTGAAAGTGTTGGACTTTGGTCTCGCCAAGGCCATGGCGGCCGATCCGGCGGGCGGGTCGATGGAGAACTCGCCGACGCTGACGGCGCGCGCGACGCAGCTCGGCGTGATTCTCGGCACGGCGGCCTACATGGCGCCGGAACAAGCGAAAGGCAAGGCCGTCGATCGGCGCGCCGACATCTGGGCATTTGGCGTCGTCCTGCACGAAATGCTGACCGGCGATCGGCCGTTCAAGGGCGAGGACATTTCGGACACCCTGGCCGCCGTGCTGCGCCAGGAAGTGTCGTGGGCGGCGCTGCCGGCGACGACGCAGCCGCGGCTGAAGCGATTGCTCGAGCGCTGTTTGGATCGCGACGTCAGGACGCGGCTTCGCGACATCGGCGAGGCGCGCATCGAACTGGCCAGACTGCAGGCCGGCACGTCGGACACGACGGACGTCGTCGTGCCCGTGGCGACGCCGGCATCGGCGCCAGCCCCGCCGCCCCGGCGCCGCGTGCTGCCGTGGGCGGGCGGCGTCGCGGCGGGGATCGCGCTCGCGTCGCTCGGCGCCTGGGCCATCGCGCGCTGGACGCCGGCACCTCCCGCGCAGCTGATGCGGTTCTCATTCGTGCCCTCCACGACGTCGCCGCTCAACCTGAACACGACGCCGGATCGGGTCCTGGCCATTTCGCCGACCGGCACGCATATCGCGTACGTGACGGCCGACGGCGCCTTGGTCGTCCGTGCGATCGCTGCACTCGACGCCGAGCCGATCCGCGGCATCACCGGGGCACGCGCGCCGTTCTTCTCGCCAGACGGGAAATGGATCGGCTTCTTCCAGGCCACGAGCGAGCTCAAGAAGGTGTCGGTCACCGGCGGGCCCGCCATCCCAATCTGTCCAATCAACGCCCCGCCCCGAGGGGCGAGCTGGGGCGGCGACGACATCATCGTGTTCGGCCTCGCCGACGGCGTCACGGGGCTCATGACGGTGCCGGCCGGCGGCGGCGTGCCCAGCGTGATCTCGAAGCCGGACGCGGCGAAAGGCGAAGGCGACCACCAGCACCCGGCGGTCCTGCCGGGCGGGGACATTCTCTTCACCATCACGTCAACGGCCCTGCAGGTGGAGAACTCTCAAGTCGCCGTCCTGGATCGAAAGACGGGCGCGATCAAGACGCTCATTCGCGGCGGAAGCCAGCCGGAGTATGTGGCCCCCTCGACTGCGGTCGGGGCTGGCGCCGGATATCTCGTCTACGGCGCGGCAGGCTCGCTGCGAGCCGTGCATTTCGATGCGAAGCGGCTCGAGGTCACAAGCGATCCCGTGCCGGTCGTCGAACAGGTGGCGATGGTGACCAGTTCGGCGACGGAATTCAGCATCTCGCGCACCGGCACGCTGGTGTACCTGCCCGGCAGCCTCAGCGCGATGAGCGCCAATCGCTCAATGGTCTGGATCGACAGGAAGGGCCACGAAACGCCCATCAACGCTCCGCCGCGGGCGTACTACGCCCTGCGGATCTCCCCTGACGGCACGCGCATCGCCCTGGACATACGCGATCAGCAAAACGACGTGTGGGTCTGGAACATGGCCCGAGCCACGCTGACCCCCCTCACGTTCGATCCGAACATCGATGGCAACCCGCTCTGGACGCCCAACAGCCAGCGAATTGTGTTCGCCTCCGCGCGTGGCGGCACGGCCGGCAATCTGTACTGGCAGGCCGCCGACGGCACGGGGGCACCGGAGCGGCTGACGACCTCGGACCACACGCAATTCCCGGCGTCGTTCTCGCCGGACAGTTCGCTCCTCATCCTGACCGACCGGGCCGCGAGCGACGACGTGGGGATTCTCCCGATGGACAAGCGGCAGTACGCACCGCTCATCACCACGACGTGGGCCGAGCGCAATGCTGAAGTGTCGCCCGACGGCAAATGGGTGGCGTACGAGTCGTTTGAATCCTCGCCGCCGCAGATCTACGTGCGCCCGTTCCCGGACGTCAACGGCGGCCGCTGGCAGATCTCGAAGGACGGCGGCACCAAACCTGCCTGGTCAGCGAATGGCCGCGAACTGATTTACGTCGGTCCCAGCGGCACCACCAGGGCCCTCTATGCTGTCGCGATTCCGACCACGCCGAAGAGCGCCGGCAATCCGGTGAAACTCTTCGACGTCCAGGACATGCCCGGCCAGGCGAACGGCCGGTTCTACGACGTCTCGCGCGATGGCCAGCGGTTCGTGGTCATCAAGAGCCCGCTGTTGACCGACGCATCGGGATCGGCGAACACCCAGAAGCTTGTCGTCGTCGCGAACTGGGTCGAGGAACTCAAGGCGAAGGTGGGTGTGAAGTAGAGCGAGGTCGTTGCCATGACCAACGAGCGAGATTCGGCCACCCTGAGATTGGATCGCCGCGGTTTCCTCAAGAGCGCGGGCGTGGGCCTGACGGCGGCGAGCGTGGCGTTGGGCGCGCGCGACACCGCCGCCGCGGGGGCGGCCGTGCAGCTCAGCGAGAAGGGGAAGCTCGACCGGATCGCGTCGTGCTCCTACCCGATTCGCAGCCTGTTCAAGAGCCGGGCCGGCGGGCGCGGCGGGGCGCCAGGCGCACTCAGCGAGATGAAGCAGAAGTACGGCGAGATCACCATGCTGGACTTCCCGCAGTTCACGAAGGACACGTTTCCCGGCGTGACGAAGATGGATCTGTTCTCGTCGCTCTTCGGCGACGTGACCGACGACAGCATGTTCACGCAGGGCCGCGGTTTCGACCCGTCCTCGACGTCCGGCCGGAAGTGGCTCGACGAGCTCGCCAAGACATGCGCCACGACGGGCACTCAGGTGCAGCACATCTCGAACAACGCCCCGACCAACCTCGCGAGCGCCGACACCGCGCTGCGCAAGGAAGGCGTCGAGATCGCCAAGCGGTGGCTGGACGGCTGCGCCGTGCTCGGCGTCCGTTCGATGCGGATGAACTCGGTGACCGCGCTTGGTCCGGCCGTCCGCCCGAACGCGATTCCGCGGAGCACCGACGGGTATCCACGGAATCTCGAGATCGGCGCCCTGCTCGACGCCGCGATCGAGTCCTACAAGGAGATGGCCGACCACGGCGGCAAGCTCAACATCAGAGTGACGTTCGAAAACCACTGGGGCCTCGCCGCCGACCCGATGAACATCCGCATCATGATCGACGCCGTGAACCACCCCTACTGCGAGGCGTCCCCCGACTTCTGCAACTGGGAGCACGAGCACATGCTCGTGAGCGGCCTCAAGGCGCTCGCCCCCTACTCGCACACGAACGTGCACGCGAAGTACTGGGACCGCTGGGGCGACAAGAACGACGTCCAGCGCGGCGTCCGCATCATGCTCGCCGGCGGTTTCAAGGGCACATTCGCGCTCGAATACGAGGCCGGTCCGCAGAACGGCGTCGAGGGGGCGAAATACCTCTACAAGGAAGTCCTCGCGGCGTTGTCCAGTCCAGTGCCGGTGACGTAGGCGCGCGGCTGTCACCTGACGGGTCCGTCCGGCTGCTATGATGCGACACCTCTATGTCCCGAAAGCTGCTCGTCCTCGTTGTGCTGTGTGTCGGTGTCCTCAATGCGGCCGCGCAGGTCCCCCAGACCGCGGCGGATGACTACAACACCTTCTTCAAACCGGTGAAGTGGCGTTCGATCGGGCCGTTTCGCGGCGGACGATCCGTCGCCGGCACCGGCGTCGTCGGCGACCCGAAGACCTACTACATGGGCACGACCGGCGGCGGCCTGTGGAAGACCGGCGACATGGGCATCAGCTGGCGCAACGTGTCGGACGGCTTCTTCAAGACCGGATCGGTCGGTGCCGTCGCCGTTGCCGAAAGTGACCCGAATGTCGTGTATGTCGGCATGGGCGAGCACGCGGTTCGCGGCGTCATGACGCACCATGGCGACGGCGTGTACCGATCGACCGACACAGGAAAGACCTGGAAGAAGATCGGCCTGGACCTGACGCAGCACATTTCGCGGATCATCGTGCATCCGAAAAATCCGGACGTCGTGTACGTGGCGGCTCAGGGCGCGCTCTACGGCCAGTCGCAGCAGCGGGGTGTCTTCAAATCCACCGACGGTGGAGCGACCTGGAAGAACGTCCTGTACGTGGACGACAAGACCGGCGCGTCGGAACTTTCGATGGACGCGACCAACCCGCGGATCATGTATGCCGCGATGTGGCAATACGGCCGTCTGCCCTGGAAGGTCATCAGCGGCGGCCCCGGCAGCGGTCTCTACAAATCGACCGACGGCGGCGAGACCTGGGAAGGGATGAAGCAGGGCTTGCCCGAGGAGATGGGCAAGATGGCGATCGCCGTCAGCCGCTCCAACCCGGAGAAGGTCTACGCCTTGATCGAGAGCGACTCGACCAAAGAGGCTCGTGGCCTGTACGTGTCGACCAACGCCGGCAAGAGCTGGAGCCAGGTCACGAGCGAGCCTCGCCTCGTCCAGCGGGCGTGGTACTACATCGAGCTGTTCATCGACCCGAAAAATGAGAACACCATCTACGTCCTGAGCGCTCCGGCATTGCGTTCGAACGACGGCGGCAAGACCTGGGACACCCTGTCGGGCACGCATGGCGATTACCACAATCTGTGGATCAATCCCGACAATCCCGACAATTTCATCATCTCGAACGACGGCGGAGCGGCGATCACCTTCGATCGAGGGAAAAGCTGGAGCTCGCAGAGCAATCTGCCGACGGCTCAGTTCTACCGCATCAACGTCGACAACCAGTTTCCGTACCGGATTTACGGCGGGCAGCAGGACAACTCGTCTGTCTCAATCGCGAGCCGTGAATTAGGCGCCGGCGGGATCACGGCCTCCGGCTGGACATCGTCCGCAGGCGGCGAGAGCGCCTTTCTTGCCTTTGACCCTGACAATCCACGGTACGTTCTCGGCGGCAGCTACCAGGGCACGATCGAGGTCATCGATATCAAGGCGACTGCCGGGACCAATATCATGGCGGCTCCCATCCAGTACCTCGGCATGGACGCCAAGGACATGAAGTACCGCTACAACTGGAACGCGCCCATCATCTGGAGCAAACACGAACCGAATACGTACTATCACGGCTCGCAGTACGTGCTGAAGACCTCGGACATGGGCAAGACGTGGAAGGCCGTGTCGCCCGATCTGACCCGCAACGAGAAGGACAAACAAGGCAAAGGTGGCGGCCCGTACACCAACGAGGCCGTCGGCGCCGAGAACTACGGCACGCTCGCCTACATTCGGGAATCGCCCCACGAAAAGGGTGTGATCTGGACCGGCAGCGACGACGGATTGGTCCAACTGACGCGTGACGGAGGCGCGACCTGGAAGAATGTCTCGCCGCCGGCCCTTGAGGAGAGCCTGGTCAACGCGATCGAAGTCTCGCCGTTCGACAAGGCGACCGCCTATATCGCCACCACGCGATTCAAATTCAACGATCACGCGCCGGGGCTGTACAAGACTTCTGACTACGGCGCGACGTGGACGAAGATCGACAACGGCATTCCCGCCAACGCGTTCACCAGAGTCGTTCGTGAAGATGACGTCAGGCGTGATCTGCTCTTCGCGGGAACCGAACTCGGAGTCTTTATCTCCTGGAACGGCGGTAAGGACTGGTCGCCGTTTCAGCTGAATCTCCCGATCGCGCCGATCACGGACCTGCGCGTCCACCAGGGAAACCTGATCGCGGCCACCTCGGGC
>JANOGJ010000631.1:0-2677 GCA_031405995.1 Acidobacteriota bacterium | reverse complement strand
TTGCGAATGGAACCCGTGCGCATGAAGAAGCCGCTGCTGCTCGAGGACGGCTGGGTCTGCCACTGGAGCAGCATCGAAGGGCCCGCGCGCCAGGGCCGTTCCCACCGCACGCCTGTGTGGGTCTGCGAGCACCCGTATCGCACGCTGCGACCCTCCGGCCCCGGACCCGAGTGTGAGGGATGCCCCAACCGGCACCGGGCCGCAGCCGACGCCCCGCCACGTCCACCCGCGCCGGATCCGTTCGAGAGACTCGCCAGCAAACTCATTCATTAAGAACGTGTATTGAGTTATCGGGTGATCCGGTTATCGGGTTATTGACGCCAATAACCGAATAACTCAATCACTCAATAACTCAATACTCGAAGTACTGCACGTAATTCCCCCAGCGCCTCGCTGTCCTCGTAGAGCACCCTCTCCAGAAACAGTCCTGACGCCGGCGCCGTGAGTCGCGCCGGCAGGTCGGAGTCGCGCGTGAGCAAGGCCGGCACTTGCGCAGGCGTGAGGCCGCCCCGCCCGACTTCGACGAGCACGCCCACCAGGCGGCGGACCATCTTCCAGAGAAAGTGCGAGCCGACGACGCGGACGAGGACCAGGGCGCCGTCCTCCACGATCGCGATCTCGTCGATCTTCGCCTTGGTGGATTTTTCCTCCGGGTCGTCGTCGGTGAACCCGCGGAAGTCGCGCAGGCCGGTGAACGCGTGCGCCGCCGCGCGCATGGCGTCGAGGGCGAGGTCCTCGCGCACCCACCACACGAAGGGCTTGCCGAACGCCGTGCGGCGCCGCGCGATCTGGTAGAGATAGGCGCGCGCGATCGCGCTGTGCCGCGCGTGGAACTTCGGGGCGACGCGCGCGGCGTCGAGCAGGTTGATGTCGACGGGCAGCGCGTCGTTCACCCGCGCGATGAGCGTCGCGGGCGGGGGCAGCGTCGCGGCGTCGAGGTGCGCGACCTGGCCGAGGGCGTGGACGCCGGCGTCCGTGCGGCCCGACCCGTAGGTCTCGAAGCGATCGGTCCGGAGCACGTCGTTCAGCGCCCGGTGCAATTCCCCCTGGACGGTGCGCGCGTTCGTCTGGATCTGCCAGCCGCTGTAGCGTGTGCCGGCGTATTCGAGCGTCATTCTGTAGCGGGGCACAGGTGCCTTAGAATACTCCTGTGTTCGTGAAGCGGTTCTTCGAGCCGGGCCTGGCGCAGGCGAGCTACATGATCGGCTGCCAGAGCGCCGGTGAGGCGATCGTCATCGATCCGAATCGCGACGTCGCCCTGTACGTGGACGCGGCCGCCGCCGAAGGGCTGCGGATCGCGCACGTGACCGAGACCCACATTCACGCGGACTACCTGTCGGGCAGCCGCGAGCTGGCGGCGCGGACAGGCGCGAGGCTCTATCTCTCGGGTGAGGGCGGACCTGACTGGGCATACGCGTTCGCCAGGGACGCCGGCGCGACGCTCGTGAAGGACGGCGACCACATCGCCCTGGGCCGGGTTCGGATTGACGTGCTGCACACGCCCGGCCACACGCCGGAGCACTTGACCTTTCTCGTGACGGACGGCGCGGCGGCCACCGAACCCATCGCCGCCGTGACCGGCGACTTCGTCTTTGTCGGCGACGTCGGCCGGCCGGACCTCCTCGAGCGCGCGGCCAACATCAAGGGGACGATGGAAGCCGGCGCGCGGACGCTGTTCCAGAGCTTGCGGCGCTTCGCCTCGCGCCCGGACTGGCTGCAGATCTGGCCCGGGCACGGCGCCGGGTCCGCCTGCGGGAAGGGCATCAGCGCCATTCCCCAAAGCACGCTCGGGTACGAGCGCCGCTTCAACTGGGCCTTTCAGATTACCGACGAAACCGAGTTCGTGGGGAGTGTGCTGGCCGGCCAGCCGGAGCCGCCGAAGTACTTCGCCGACATGAAGCGGCTCAATCGTGACGGTCCGGCGATTCTGGACGGCTTCAGGCGGCCCGAGGGCCTGGACCTGGCCGCCCTGGATCGCGTGCTGGGCGCCGGGGCGATCGTGATCGACCTGCGGCCGGCCTTGGACTTCGCGGCAGGGCATGTGCCGGGCACGCTCAACATCCCACTCAATGCGAGTCTCGCGAACTGGGCCGGGTGGCTCGTGCCGTACACGAGGGACTTCTACCTGCTCGCGGATGGGGCGGCCCCTGTCGATGCCGCGGTGCGCGGTCTCGCGATGATCGGCCTCGACCGCGTGGCCGGATGGTTCGACGCGTCCGTCATCGACGAGTGGGCGTCGGCCGGCCGCGCGCTGGGGTCCGTGCCGCAAATCACCGCGGCGGATCTCAGCGCGTCGCTCTCGCACGATGCGGTCACGCTCGTCGACGTGCGCAACCAGAGCGAGTGGGCGGGCGGGCACATCGCCGGCGCCCTGCACATCCCGCTCGGCTATCTCGCGGATCGGCTCGACCAGATCCCGCGCACGCGCCCCATCGTCGTGCAGTGCGCGGCCGGCGCGCGGTCGGCCATCGGCGCGAGCGTGCTCCGCGCGCGCGGCGTGGAACCCGTGATCAACCTGATCGGGGGCATCGGCGAATGGCGGAAGGCCGGGCTGCCGACGGTGGCGGGTGGCTAAGGATCGCACCACGCCGGAGGCGGCCGCGGCCGCGTTCGGCGTCGGCAAGATCGTGCGGCACATGTTCGTCTGCGCGGGCCCCGATTGTTCGACGCCCGAAGC
>JANOGJ010000590.1:0-3474 GCA_031405995.1 Acidobacteriota bacterium | reverse complement strand
GACTCCGTCGGTGCGCTGCCGATCGCGACGCCGCCCGGGTGGCCGACAAACGCCGCGAACGGCGCCGGGGGCGTGGCGCCGGGTTCGTAACACTCGACGCCCACAATCGCCGTCGCCGGCGTGCGCTGCAGCATGACGTTGTCGAGGCGAATCCACGGGTCGGGGCCCACCGTCGCCGGGTAGACGGACACCATGGCGTTGGTCCAGGCCTTGGTCGCGTAGGCGCGGATGACGAACGTGCCGAGCGGCGACGAGGGCGGCAGCCAGAACGTGCACGCGACCAGGTCGCTGAAGTCGCCGTCGTGCAGGAGCACCGTCACGCGTTTCCGCACGGTGCTGCTGTTGCCAAGGTCGAACGCCGCGGTCAGGATCTGGCCGCTGGTCATCGCCTGCCCGGTCCCCTGCAGCACGACGCCCGCCGGTGTGCCGGCCGGACGATAGAACTCGAAGACGCCTGACGCGATCTGCGTCACGATCTGGCCGAAGAGGCCCCAGGGCGTCAGACCGGCGGCGAAGTCGCCGTTGGCGATGAGGTTCGGGCCGGCCGCGCCGCCAGGCGGCGCCGGCGTGGTCGGATCGACGCAGTCGGTCCGGTCGCCGGCCTCGGCGGGCGAGTACGTCAGCGACACGTTGTCGACGCGGTAGAACCCGCCGTCCGAACCGGCGGACGCGGCATAGAAGGAGATCGTCGCGTTCGCCCAGGCTTTCGTCGTGTGGGTGCGCATCGTGTACGTCCGCATCGGCGCGTTCGGCGCGAGCCAGAGCGTGCAGACGTGCAGGTCGCTGAAGTCGGCGTCGTGCATCAGGACGCTGACGCGCCGCCTGAGGTTCATGCTGTTGCCCAGTTCGAACGTCGCCGTGATGGGCGCGCCGGGCAGCAATTGCGCGGTCGTCTGCTGGAACGCGACGGCCTGGTTCGTCGTGCCCGGCGGCGGCGTCACGCGGTAGAACTGAAACACGCCGCTCACGACGCTCGACACGATGTAGCTCATGTCGGGTGTCGCGAACTGCAGCCAGTTCGTCGTCCCGGTCCCGAACCCGCCGTTGCGCATCAGGTTCACGTCCGGCGGCGCCGACACCTGCTTCCAGTCCGTGATGAACACGTCGTCGGTGAAGTTCGTGTCGTTCGGCGTCAGCGTCGACGCGGACGACGCGAAGGCGACGAACTGGCCGTCGGCGGAGATGTCCACGAACTGCGCGTGGAAGTCGCCCTGGGTGCCGTCGAACGACGTCGAAACCCGGCGCGTGATGCCGGTCGTGCGATCGTGGAGGAACACGTCGTTCCAGCCGTTCGAGTCGCCGGGGACGAGGTCCGCAGCGCCGCTCGTGAACGCGACATAGCGGCCGTCGCCGCTGATCGCGGGGCCGACGGAGTTCGACCACGGGAACGCCAGCGGCTGCCCGCCCTGGTTGATGAGCGACACCCGCGACGTCGTGCTCGTGTCGACGTCGCGCACGAAGACGTCGTAGAGCGCGTTGGTGTCGCCGGCGACCAGAATGGCGGCGTACGAATCGAACGCGATGAACCGCCCGTCGGCGGAGATCACGGGACCGCTGGCGTCGGCGAAGTTCTCCGTTTGCGCGCCGGCCGATGACACCGAGACCCGAATCGTCGTGCCCGTCTGGCGGTCGTGCCGGAAGATGTCCTGGGCGCTGTTCGTGTCGCCGGGGACCATGCCGATCATGTTCGTGGCGAACGCCACGTAGCGCCCGTCGGCGGAGAGGACGGGCTTGTTGTAGTTCGTATTGCCGTCGGTGCCCTCCGCGCCGCCGGTCGCGACCGAGACGCGCTGGGTCGTGTTGTTCACCAGGTCGCGGACGAAGACGTCGGAGTTGCCGTTCGCGTCGCCCGAGACCAGGTTCGGCGCGAAGGACATGAACGCGACGAACTGGCCGTTGGCGGAGATGCCGGGCCTGACGCTGCCGGACGTGCCCGACGCCTGCGCACCGCCCGTGCTCACCGACGCGCGGACGGTCGTGTTGTTGGTGCGGTCCCGCACAAAGATGTCCGGCGCGCTGTTCGTGTCGCTCGCCACAAGGTTCGTGGCCCCCGACATGAACGCGACGTAGCGGCCGTCGCCGCTGATGGACGGGAACTGCGAATCGCTGTTGCCCGCGGCGCCGCCGGCGCCGGTGCTCACCGACACGCGGTCGATCGCGCACGTCTGCCGGTCCACGACGAACACGTCGTACCGGTTGTTGGTGTCGCCCGCCACCAGATCGCTGGCGGCCGACCAGAAGGCCGTGTAGCGACCGTCAGAGGACGTGGACGGGTCGAGACTGTCGAAGTTGCCCTGCGGCGAGGTGACAATGCCCGACGTGCAGGCGGCGGTCACACGCGCCGTACGCGTGGCGAGTACAGAAATGAAAATGACAAGAATCGCCAGCGAACGGAGAAGGTTCGGCCGCATTGGGGAGTCCGACCGTCTTATCGGACCTGCCCCGCCGCGGCCGTAGGCGCAGAATGGAGGCCGGGCCTCGAGACCCGGCGCGCGGCCTTAGCGCCGAGATCGGAGGCGCGCTGGCGGTGGCGGCGCCGACGCCGTGTCCGGCGTGCTCGGCTCGAAACACTCCGTCCCCACCGTCGGGTTCCCCGGCGTCCGCCGCAGCGACGCGTTGTCCACTTGAATCCACGGGTCCGGCCCCCACGTGGCCGCGTACACCGAGAGCGTGGCGTCTCCCCACCCGATGGTCGCCGCGCTGCGCATCGTGTAGCTCTGGAGCGGCGTGTTCGGCTCGAGCCAGAACGTGCACACCGCCAGGTCAGCGAAGTCCCACTGATGGATGAGGACGCTCACGCGCTTCCGCATGATGCTGCTGTTCCCGACCTCGACGTTCGCCGTCAGAATCTGCCCGTCGGTCATCGGCACCCCGGTCCGCTGGAGCACAACCGGGGCCGGCGGTGGCTGGAATCCGACAGCCGAGTTCTCAGGCAGGAGCGACGCCCAGATGAACTCCACGACGCCGCCGGCGAGCTGGTACACGTTGCCATGCAGCACGGTCCATGGCGACAGGCCGGCCGAGAAGTCGCCGTTCACGATGAGATCCGGGCCCGCGGCGCCGCCCGGCGCGACCGGCGCGTTCGGATCCCCGCACAGGGTCCGATCGGCCGCCTCCGCCGGGTCGTACATCAGCGTCACGTCGTCAATCTCGTAGAACCCGCCGTTGCTGCCGCCGCTCGCGGCGTAAAACGAAATGGTCGGGTACAACCACGCCGTCGTCGTGTGCGTCCGCATGGTGTAGGTCTGTCGCGGCGTGTTCGGCGCCAGCCAGAACGTGCAGACATGCAGGTCCGAGAAGTCGTGCTCGTGAACCAGCACGCTGACGCGCTTGCGCGCGCTGCTCGAATTGGCCACGTCGAACGAGGCGACCATCGGCGTGCCGGCGGCGACCGACGCCACGGTCGGCTGGAAGATCACGGCCTGGTTCGGCCGCTCACCCGGGGCCCCGGGCACACGGTAGTACTCGAAGACG